>JAHCSE010000005.1 GCA_018609195.1 Patescibacteria group bacterium | reverse complement strand
TTTTATGAAGATTGTTATAAAAACTAAAAATGTGAAATTAAATTTAGCTCTTCGAGAATATATTGAGAAAAAACTAAATTCTCTTGAAAAATTTTTAAAAATTTTTCAAGAGAAAGAATATCTTAATAGTTTCTTTGGAAAAGGAAAACCAAGGGTTGAAGCTTGGGTAGAGATTGGAAAAGAGACTTTACACCATCGAAGAGGAAATATTTTTCGGATGGAGGCTCAATTAAGGTTACCAGGAAAGAATATAAGGCAGGTTTCAATTTCTAAAGATTTAAAAAGGGCAATAACTGAGGTCAAAGATAAATTACAAAGAGAACTTAAACAGTACAAAGAAAAATTAACTTCGCAAACAAAAAGAAGAGCTCGAGTTTTAAAAAAAGAATTGAAATTAACTCCGGAAGCAAGATTTTATCGAAAAGGAAGAATTAGAGAAGAGGGAATATAAATTATACTCCAAAATTGTGAAGCAATTTTGGAGACCACATAAATAATTTTAAAAATTTAAGTTTTCCCTATTGACAAGGTTTCTTGGAATGAAATAATAAAATAATCTGTTAAAAATTGTGGAAAATTTTTAACAAATGGCTAAAAAAATTAAAAATAAAAAGAAAATTTACGGAATGGAATTGATTTTAGAACTTTTTGATTGCGATTTGAAAAACTTAACCTCCAAAGAAAAAATTAAAGAGTTCGTCAACAGTTTATGTCAAGCAATAAAAATGAAAAAGCATGGCCCAATTATTATTGAACGATACAAAGGTGGTGGATTATTTGGAGAAGGTTATTCTTTTTTTCAATTCATCACCACAAGTTCTATCACTGGGCATTTCATAGAACCAGATAGAATAGCTTTTATTAATATCTTTTCTTGTAATGTATTTAATTCCAAAAACGCTGCTAATTTTACTCAAAAGTTTTTTCAAGCAAAAAGAATTAAAAATAGATTAATTATTCACTAAAGAAAATTATCTCAGGGAAATTGAGTCTTATACTTTGCAAGTTAAGCTCTTTATTTATTTTGAGAAAGAAAATTTCATGAAAAAAAATCCTAAAATAAATAATAAACTTTCAAGAAAAGAGGAGCATCTTGCTAAACTCGTTTCTGCATATGCAAAAATAAATCTGCAAGAATACAAAAAAGTCAGAGAAGCTACGAGTAAGTATAAAACAAAAAAACTTGAAGCCATTAATGTTGATACCAAAAGTATTTCTGATCTCCTTTCTGTTATGGCAAAAACAGGTTTCCAAGGAAGAAAATTAGGCGAAGTGATTGATGTATGGGAAGAGATGATCAAGGACAAGAATGTGACAATAATGATGGGTTACGCAGGATCTTTGAGCACAACAGGACAGTGGAAGATAATCAGGTGGCTGATAGAAAACAGATACATAGATGTTTTAGTTTCCACGGGAGCTAATATATCTGAAGACATTGTAGAAGGTATGGGTTATTACTATTATCAAGGAAGCCATGATGTTGATGATGCCAAACTCTTAGAGAGTGACATTAACAGATATTATGATGTCTTTGGCGATGATGTCGAGTATATGGATATGATAAACCTGATAGCAGAGTTTATTACGAACAGCTGTAAGCAAGGTTATAATTACTCTACAATGGAGTTTTTGTACGAGTTTGGCAAATGGCTTAACAAAAGGAAAATCGATAGCATAGTGGGAGCAGCTTCCAAGGCTAAAATCCCTGTGTTCAGCCCGGCGCTGGTTGATTCAGCTTATGGAGACGCTGTATTAATAGCAAAGGGAAAGAATTTCAATTTTATCCTTGATCAAGCAAAAGACTTTGTAGAATTTATGGGTTTGGCAAGAAAAGTAAAGGATATCGGTGTAATTTATATAGGCGGGGGAGTCCCAAAAGACTTTATCCAACTCCTAGCTGTTTCATCCCCACTGGAATACGATGACAGAAAAATACCTAAAAGGCCTGGAGGAGTCTTCAGACCTGCCACAAATGAATATTTCTACCCCCACAAATATGCAATTCAGATTACTACCGATTCTCCTCAATGGGGTGGGCTTTCAGGATGCACTTTTGAGGAAGCAAGTAGTTGGGGGAAAGAGAAACCAGGCGGCAGGAATATAGCATGCTATTGCGACGCCACCATTGCATTACCAATCGTCACCCATGCTTTAAAAGAAAGGATTACATTTAAAAGAAAAGGTACTGATTTTTCCTCTCTTTTTAAAGAAAAATGATTAACTATCCAAGACTGGAACCTTTCAATTTTCTTGGCCTCGGAAATCAGAATTATCAGAAAGCAAAAGTAGTAATTTTCCCAGTCCCTTATAGTTCAACCACTTATTGGAAATCGGGGACCAAGGAGGGTCCAAGAGCAATAATCGACGCTTCCCGAAGAATAGAGCTTTATGATGCAGAATTAAAAAAAGATCCCTCAAAAGTAGGGATTTTTACTATGGAGGAACTTGAACCATCAAAGAGTTCTCCAGAAGAGACCATAGCAAGGATAAAAAAAGTAATAACGGAGCTATTGAAAGATGGAAAATTTCCGATGATGTTAGGCGGAGAACATTCTATTGCCAATGGCGCCATTCAGGCTTTTTATCAGAAATTCTCTTCTAACTTTTCTATTTTGCAAATAGATGCCCATACTGATTCGAGAGATAAGTTTGAAGGGACAATCTGGCATCATGCTTGCGTAATGCGCAGAGCGAGAGATTTGGGAACTCCGGTAACGCAAGTCGGTATTCGAAGCGTCTCAGAAGAGGAAACTGAATATTTCAAAAAGAAAAGGATTAAGAGTATCTTTCATGCTCCACTGCTTCCCATTAATAAAATCATTGTTACACTAAAAAAAAATGTATATATAACCTTTGATTTAGATGCCTTAGATCCTTCCATTATGCCTTCAGTTGGAACTCCAGAACCCGGAGGCCTTGGATGGTATGAGACCTTAGATCTTATAAGAGAAGTTGCAAAAAAAAGAAAAATAATAGGGGCAGACGTTGTAGAACTTTGTCCGATTCCCGGAATGATTGCCCCCGATTTTTTAGCAGCTAAACTTGTGTATAAGATTATAAGTTATGTTATGTAAGTAAATATAATTCAAAAGATTTTTAGAAGGCTGATTCCCAGCCTTTTTTCTTTTGAGAAACTGTGGTATAATTTTTATATTATGGAAATTTTAACCAAAATTTTTGGTAATTATAATGAAAAATATCTAAAGGGAATCCAGTCCCTGATGGATAAAATTAATAGTCTTGAACCAGAATTTGAGAAATTTTCTGACCAGCAGTTGAAAGAAAAAACGAGTGACTTTAAACAAAGGCTTCAAAAAGGCGAAAGTTTAGACGATCTATTACCCGAGGCTTTTACCTTAGTCAGAGGGGCAGCTAAAAGGACGCTGCAGCAGCGCCATTTTGATGTCCAGCTAATCGGCGGGATTGTTTTGCATCAGGGGAAAATTGCGCAGATGCTAACTGGTGAAGGAAAAACTTTAGCTGCTACCTTACCTTTATATCTTAATGCTTTAGAAGGAAAGGGTTGCCATTTGGTCACAGTCAATGATTATTTAGCCAAAAGAGATACAGTCTGGATGGGACAGATATACCATTTCCTTGGACTGAGTGTGGGATGCATTGTGCATGATGCGGCACTTCTATACGACTCAACATACCAGCAGGAAGAAAATCAAAAGCAAGACGAGCGCGATAAAGAAAGGGATGTCCTAGGAGCATTTAAAGTTATTGAGAGCTATTTGAGACCGGTTTCAAGGAAAGAAGCTTATTTGGCTGATATTACCTATGGCACCAACAATGAGTTTGGATTTGATTACTTGAGAGATAATATGGCCTATGATTTAAAAGACCAGGCCCAGCGAGGTTTCAATTATGCTATTGTCGATGAGGTTGACTCAATTTTAATTGATGAAGCGAGAACCCCTCTCATTATTTCTGCCCCAGATACGGAGGCTTCCAAGATGTATGAGGAGTTTTCTCAAATTACTCCTCGTTTAAAAGAAAATCTTGATTATAATATTGATGAAAAACAGAGAGCAGTGACTTTAACTGAAGAGGGGATTGAAAAAATAGAGAAAATTTTAGGCTTGGAAAATATTTACCAAGAAAAGGGAATAAGATATTTGCATCATTTAGAACAGGCTCTGAGGGCTGATTTTTTATTTAAGAAAGATAAAGATTATGTGGTCAAAGATGGGCAAGCCATTATTATTGATGAATTTACAGGAAGGCTTTTACCTGGAAGAAGATATTCAGGCGGGCTCCATCAAGCAATTGAGGCAAAAGAGGGAGTGAGAGTTCAACCCGAATCTCTCACTTTGGCCTCCATTACCTTTCAAAATTATTTCCGTCTTTATAAAAAACTAGCCGGCATGACAGGAACCGCTGTCACTTCAGCTGAGGAGTTTGATAAAGTCTATAATTTGGATGTGATTTCCGTTCCTACTAACAAACCAATGATCAGAACGAATTATCCTGACAGAATTTATAAAACGGAAAAAGGGAAATTTGAGGCAGTGGTCAGGGAAATTAAAGAAAGATATCAAAGGGGACAGCCCATTTTAGTTGGAACAAGATCTGTTGAGAAAAATGAATACTTAGGGAAATTATTGGAAAGGGAGGGAATTCCCCACCAGATTCTAAATGCGAAATATCATGAAAGGGAAGGGGAAATTATTGCCCAAACCGGAAAAGGGAACGCTGTAACGGTTGCTACCAATATGGCAGGAAGGGGAGTGGATATAATTTTAGGAGGCAATCCTCAAAATCCAGAAGAAACAAAAAAAGTTATTGAATTAGGAGGACTCCATATCATCGGTACTGAAAGACATGATGCAAGAAGAATTGACGATCAGCTTCGGGGAAGATCAGGCAGGCAAGGGGATCCTGGCTCTTCTCAATTTTTTGTCTCTTTAGAAGATGAGTTATTAAGAGTGTTTGGTTCAGAAAAAATTAAATCACTAATGGGAATTTTGAAGATTCCCGAGGATCAGCCGATTGAAGCTAATTTAATCTCTTCAGCTATTGAAAATGCACAATCGAAGATTGAGGGTTTTAATTTCGATCTCAGAAAGCATGTTTTGGAATACGATGATGTTTTGAACAAACATAGAGAATTGATTTACAAAAAGAGAAGAGAATTTTTAGAAAGCGCAAATACTGCAAAAGATGGTTTGAAAAAGAAAATTTTGGAAATGTGTGAGAAAGAAGGTTTTTCAAAAGAAGATTATGAAAAGAAAGAAAGAGAAGTAGGGCCGGAAAATATGCGCCAAATTGAAAAAATAGTGGCTTTGCGTACTTTGGATATGTTATGGATGGACCATTTGGAAAATATGGAGAGCTTAAGGGATTCAGTGAGATTGCGAGCTTACGGTCAACAAGATCCTTTAATTGAATATAAAAATGAAGGTCACAAAATGTTTCAAAACCTCCTCAGGATGCTTGAATCAAATATTGCTCATACTATTTTTAAGGCCCAGCTTGCTCCAAAGCAGCCTCAGCCTTCTTTTTCTCCCCAGCCAGTTTCTTCTCAATCTAATCCTAAAAAAATCGGTAGAAACGATCCATGTTTTTGCGGAGCGAAAAAACCTGATGGACGTCCAATAAAATATAAGCATTGTCATGGAAAGTAAAAAAACGAGCGAAGTCCTGAAGTAGAGCAAAGCACACTTCAGGGCGAGCGAAGCCCCGTAGTGCCCTGAGTTTGTCGAAGGACTACTACTGGGGTATAAAAAGTGTCATGGAAAATAAAAAAGAGGAAAATCACTACTTACATGAGGTTGCAATTACGGCGATTATCGTAAAAGACGGTAGATATCTTATTGTGAGGCGTTCGTCTAATAAAAAAAGGTTTCCGAGGATGTGGACAGTCCCAGGTGGTAAAATGGAAACCAGCGACTATCTTCAATTACCGAAAGATACAGAACAGTATTGGTATAATGTTCTTGAACGGACATTGAGAAGAGAGGTAAAAGAAGAGGTTGGAATTGACGTTGGTAATATTGAATATGTCACGAGCCTTGCGACAGTTCACGACGATGGTAGTCCATCCCTTGTTATTTCCTGCGCGGCAGACTATGTTTCGGGCGAGATCAAACTTCAGGAGGAAGAATTAGATCAATTTGCCTGGGTTGATTTGGAAGAAGCTAAAAAGTACAATCTTATTGACGGAATCTATGATGAGCTTGTAATGGCTGAGAATAAAAGGAAAGGCAAGAAAATGGAATGGAAAAGATTTTAGTAATAATTTCTGTCCTGTGAGAACGGCAAAAATAGAAAAAGTTTCATGAGAAATAAAAATAAAAAATCAAAATCGAATAATAAAATCACTGATCAGGTATACCAAGAGGCCATTAAAGTTCTTCAGAATTGTGTTCATGAACGTGGCATCAAGGCTTCTGCAAGGGTTCGTGGCTATCCACAGGTTTGGGCCCGAGACAGTATGATTACTTTACTAGGTGCTTCGTTGGTTCAAGATAGGATAATTAATCGTGCCTTGAAGTCTAGTTTTGATACTTTGAGAAAAAAGCAAACGTCACTGGGGTGTATTCCTAATAATGTTGATGTCAGAACTCTTGGAGCGAATTTTCAAGCATATACCGATGGAGGACTTTGGTTTGTAATAGGAAAAGCCGTATTGTTTGAGCAAACGAGGAATCTTGCATTTTTGAAGAAAAACTACTCAGCCATAAAGAAAATATTACGTTGGTATGAATATCAAGATGTTGACCAGAGTGGTCTTATATCCATGCAAGAGGCAACAGATTGGGAAGATTTATTTGCAGTAAGGGGCAAGGGTTTATACGTAAATACACTCTATTATTGGGCTCTTATTAAAGGAAGCAAAATTGCTAAAATATTAAAAGATAATAAAAATAAAAGTCTCTATGCTCAAAAGGCCAGAAACTTGCGTTTACATATTAATAAAAGATTTTGGTTTACCAAAAATAAAGATATTTGCTTAATTATCGAAGATAGTTTTGGAACAGAATTTGATTTAAGGAAGATGCATGATGCGTTAGGAAGAAAATTGATTCTTCCTCAAAAAAATATATTGAATAAAAGCTCATATTATCTTCCCTATATTACTTTTCGAGATTTTGGAGAATGGTTTGATTCATTCGGTAATATGTTAGTAATTCTTACTGGAATTGCAGACAAGAAACAAACGAAGGCTGTTTTAAATTTTATTAAGAAGCATAAGGTTGCCTCTCCATTTCCGATAAAAGCAATTTATCCTCCAATTCGTCCCGGCGAGAAAGACTGGAGATATTATTATAAATTCGATAATCTTAACCTCCCTCATCGATATCATAATGGCGGCATTTGGCCTTTTCTTGGCGGTTTTTACGTTGCTGTATTGGTGAAGGCAGGAGAATACCGCAAGGCCGAGGAAGCTCTTTTGTCCTTGGCATTACTGAATAAAAAAGGCAAAGATGGACAAAGGCAATTTAATGAGTGTTTTCACGGAGTTAGTGGTAAACCTATCGGTATGGACGAACAAGCCTGGTCAGCAGGAATGTATATATATGCATATGAAGCAGTGCTTAAAAAAAGACCCCCATTCTTTTAAGTAAGGAATATAAAAAGCGAAACTCCGTACCGAGTTTTGCTCTGGTACTGGGGTGTCATGGGTAAAATAATATGCCAGCTGAAAAAATAAGTTTACAGAATGCTAAAGAAAATAAGTTATTCTATTTTGTTGCAAATGTGGTAGTATACCGGGAAAAAGATTCGCGCTGTTTAATTTTAAAGAGAAGCGAACATGAAATTGTCCATCCCGGGAAATACGGAGTCATAGGAGGAAAACTAGAGTGGGAAGATTTAGATATAGAGAACCCCACACGCATTCATGGAGATGTCCTTGATTATGAAGCAGCTATTGAAAAGTTATTGGTCAGAGAAGCAAAAGAAGAAGCAGGGATAGAGACAAAGCCTCAGCTTCTTTACATAAACAGCGTTGCCTTTATCAGGCCCGATAAGGTTCCTGTCGTGATGGTGAAATTTGCTGCAAAATATAAAGGAGGAAAGGTAAAACTTCAAAAGGAAGCTTTTGTTAATTATGCCTGGGTCAATGCTGAGGAAGTAAAAAACTATGACTGTATTAAAGGCATAACTGAAGAGGTTGCAACTACTATCAAAAATTTTCAATAACCCCTTCCTATAATAAAAAATGTCTAAAAAGAAAATCTATTTTAGCCTTATTTCTATCTTCATTTTATTTCTATTCGCTTTTAATTTAAATTATCCAAAATATTTTAATCAAGGAACAGATTTCTTAAATTCAAGATTCAAGATTCAAGATTCAAGATTCAAACTTCCCCATTTCCCAGAAGTCCCTTTTAAATTAGGATTAGATTTACAAGGAGGAAGCCATCTTTTATATGAAGCTGATTTATCTCAGGTAGATCCCAAAGACTATGATTCTGCCATGGAAGGTTTGAGAGATGTCATTGAAAGAAGAGTTAATCTTTTTGGGGTAACAGAGCCTGTTGTCCAAATCCAGAAGGCAGCTGGAAATTTCAGATTAATTGTAGAATTAGCTGGAATAA
This sequence comes from Patescibacteria group bacterium, assembly GCA_018609195.1. Lineage (GTDB taxonomy): Bacteria > Patescibacteriota > Minisyncoccia > Minisyncoccales > RBG-13-36-15 > JAHCSE01. Next base: position 22,284 of record JAHCSE010000005.1, on the reverse strand, counting down.
AGGATGTTTCTGAAGCTATTAAAATGATTGGCGAGACCCCTTATCTTGAGTTTTTAGAACAAAGAACACCTGAGGAGACTCAAAAGATTCTTGATAAGCGAAAAGAGTTAGAAGGTAAAAAGATTGAAGAATATTCAGAGGTTGAAGATTGGGAGATAGCTTTTGAAAATCCTTATTTTAAACCGACTCAACTTACTGGAAAATATTTGGAAAAAGCTCAGGTTTCTTTTGATCCGACTACGAGCCAACCTCAGATTCAACTTCAGTTTAACAGAGAGGGAGCTGAATTATTTGAAAAAATAACCGAAAGGAATATCGAGAAACCATTGGCTATTTTTTTAGATGGAGCGTCAATTGTAGATACCGATGGGGATGGTAAAATTACACTAAATGATCTTTATGCCCCTATTGTTCAAGGAAAAATTACAGGAGGGCAAGCGGTAATTACAGGAGAATTAAATATCAATAAAGCTAAAGAAATTGCTCAAAGATTAAATGCAGGAGCTTTACCTGTTCCCATTGAGTTAATTTCCCAACAGACCGTAGGACCAATTCTTGGTAAAATTTCCTTGGAAAAAAGTTTAAAAGCAGGAATATTTGGCTTTTCAGTTGTAATTTTCTTTATGATTCTTTTCTATCGATTGCCTGGAATTTTAGCTTCTTTAGCCTTGATAATTTATTTAACTTTAGTTTTAGCTATTTTTAAAATAATTCCGGTAACTTTGACTTTAGCTGGGATTGCCGGCCTTATTTTATCAATTGGAATGGCAGTTGATGCGAACATCTTAATTTTTTCTCGAATGCGTGAGGAACTCAAGGAGAAAAAAAGTTTTTTAGTGAGTGTAGAGGAAGGATTCAGAAGAGCCTGGCCTTCAATTAGAGATGGTAATGTAACCACTTTAATTGTGGCTTTGATTTTATTTGGTTTTGGCACGAGCTTTGTTAAGGGATTTGCCTTTGTGCTGAGTTTAGGGATTTTAATGAGTATGTTTTCCGCAATTTTCATTACCAAAAATTTTTTAAGATTTTTTGTCGGAACAAAATTTGAAAAATTTGGTTGGTTATGGAGATAAAATTATGGAAAAATTCTTTCTTACATCTGAATCAGTAACTTCTGGTCATGTTGATAAAATTGCCGATCAAGTCGCCGATGCCATTTTAGATGCTATTTTGAAAAATGATAAATATAGCCGGGTGGCTTGTGAAGTCTTGATTGGTATGGGCTATGTGATGATTGGAGGAGAGATCACTACGAGAACCTGGATTGATGTTTCAAATATTGTCAGAAATACTATCAGAGATATTGGTTATGACAAACCAGAATATGGTTTTGATTACCGTACCGTGGCAGTATTTAATACAATTCATGAGCAATCACCAGACATTGCCAGAGGTGTGAGGAAAACGGGAACAAAAAAACAGGGAGCAGGAGATCAGGGATTTGTCATCGGTTTTGCCTGCCGGGAGACTCCAGAATTAATGCCTTTTCCTATAATGTTAGCCCATAAATTAGTTAAGAGACTATCTGAAGTTCGGGAAAAGAAAATTCTCCCTTATCTTAGACCAGATGGGAAATCGCAGGTGACCCTTGAATATCAAAAAGGGCAGCCAAAGAGATTAGATTCAGTGGTCATTGCTGCTCAGCATGATCCTGGTATTTCTTTAGCAGAAATAAAAAAAGATATTATCAAAAAAGTTATTACACCCGTTTGTAGGGAGTTTTTAGATAAGACAACAAAGTTTTATATCAATCAGACGGGTCGCTACGTTATTGGTGGACCCGTGTCTGATACCGGGGCCACGGGGAGAAAGACAGTCGTTGATTCCTATGGGGGAACAGTTCCCATCGGGGGTGGGTCGTTTAGCGGGAAGGATCCAACTAAGGTTGATCGATCTGGAGCCTATATGGCTCGCTATATTGCGAAAAACATTGTAGCAGCTAATTTAGCTGAAAAATGTGAAATTCAGATATCTTATGTGATAGGTGGAATCAAACCTATTGCAATAAATGTCAATACCTTCGGTACCCTAAACCAGAATAAATTCGGTTCAGGGCGAGCAGGAAAAGTGAGTGATGAAAAATTAGCTCAGATTATTCCTAAAGTTTTTGATTTATCTCCAGGAGAGATTATCAAAGAATTGAATCTTTTGCGTCCCATCTATCAAAAGACAGCGAGTTTCGGCCATTTTGGAAGAGAAGAGCCAGAATTTACCTGGGAGAAAACAGACAAAGTTAAAAAAATACTGAAATATCTTCAATGAACATTAATTTTCTTAAATATAGAAAAATTTATTATATTTTTTCTGGAACCTTAATTTTAGCTTCCCTCTTTTCCCTATTTTTTTTCGGGCTCAAATTAGGAATTGATTTTACTGGGGGAAGTATTCTCGAGCTTGAATTTAGAGAAAAGCTGCCTTCCAACCAGAGTATTAAAGAAGCGCTATCTGACCTCAATTTGGGCTCAATTTCTTTACAGACAACAGGCGAGAAAGGATTAATTTTGAGAATGAGAGATATTGATGAGGAGACTCATCAAGAAATTATTCAAAGATTAAAAAGAGACAGACAGTTTGAGGAGAAGCGATTTGAGACAATAGGGCCTGTAATTTCTCAGGAATTAAAGCAAAAGACTAAGATTTTGATCATTCTAGCTTTACTATCTGTAGTTTTTTATATTGCGATATCTTTCCGAAGAATTTCCCAGCCTCTATCCTCTTTTCAATATGGACTGGTCACGGCTTTCGTTGCCCTCTTTCACGATATTTTGATTCCTTTAGGTATTTTCTCTCTTTTGGGTAAATTTTTAGAGGTTCAAATAACTATTCCCATTGTTGTTGGTTTATTAACTGTTTTTGGGTACTCAATCAACGATACCATTGTTGTGTTCGACAGGATAAGAGAAAATCTTTTAAAAAAAGTATGGATAACTTTTACCGATACTGTCAATATAAGTTTAAATCAGACTTTAGTTAGATCACTCAATACTTCCCTGACAACTTTGTTTGTTCTATTCTCTCTTTTTTTTCTAGGGGGAGAGAGTTTGAAATATTTTACCTTAGTCTTGATTTTAGGAGTGGCCCTGGGGGCCTATTCTTCAATATTTATTGCCAGCCCAGTTTTGGTCAGCTGGCAAAGTTTTAGCCAAAGAAGGACCCAGCACTAGAGCGTAGCTCAGTGCTGGACTAGTCCCGAACCGAACTTTGTTCTGGTTCGGGGCTTGACCTTTTTTTAAAATCTGCTATAAAAATATAAAATGAGCAATTCTCCTAATTTCACCAAAATTTGTCAGGATTTTCTAAAAGATCTTTCCTCCCGGCAAAAAGAGATAATTTTAAGGCGCTTTGGATTTCGATCCGGAAACAGAGAGACCTTAGAATCTATTGGCAGGAGTTACCAAATTACTCGGGAAAGAGTTCGCCAGATTGAGAGAGATAGCTTTGCTAGAATGAAGCCAAAGATTGCAAAATATCAAAAAACCTTTAAGTATCTTAGTGACTATTTTAAGAAACAGGGGGAGTTAAAAAGAGAGGATATTTTATTTTCACAATTAGGAGGTTCTCGATTTCAGCCCCATCTTCATTTTCTCTTGGCTTTAGGTTCTCAATTTTCGAGAGTAACTGAGAACCAGGAATTTTATCCCCTCTGGACGATAAACCCAAATTCTTTACATCTGGCTCGAAAATTTAATAATTTATTAATTTTAAAATTTAAAGAAAAAGAAACTCTCTTTCCTTTTTCGGACGTTTTTAATATTTATAAAACAAGCTCGCTTCTTCAAAAGAAAAATCTACCTTCTCAAGCTATTTTATCTTTTGTTGAAATTTCAAAAGAAATTGAACAGGGGACAAATAACCTTTTTGGTCTCAGGGATTGGCCAGAGATTAACCCTCGCGGGATAAAAGATAAGGCTTTCTTAACCTTGAAAAAAGAAGAGAAACCCCTCCATTTTACAGACATTGCTCATCTCATTTCCGAATTAAATTTCCAAAAAGAATCTGAGAAAAAAAAGAAAGTAGTTGCTCAAACTGTTCATAATGAGCTCATTCGAGATCAAAGATTTGTTTTAGTCGGAAGAGGAATATATGCTCTCAGGGAATGGGGATACGAACCTGGGGTAGTCAAGGAGATAATTGAGCGAATATTAAAAGAAAGAGGAAGACCAATGCAAAAAAAAGAAATAATTGAAAAGGTATTGGCGCAAAGATTGGTCAAAGAAAGTACCATTTTATTGAATCTCCAGAATAAAAGTTATTTTTCAAAAAATTCTGGAGGAAAATATATGTTAAGAAAAATATAAAATGCCTTTTGAAGATCTTTTTCCGGTTTTAAAGCCGGAACAATTCCTTTTTCTCTGGGATATTGTAAAAAATTGGATTTGGGTGCCCTTAGCTATTTTATTTTTCTCTTTGGCTATCAACTTATATCTCTTTTTAATCAGACAGAGATTTAAGGCCAGGATCAAATGGTATATGCTGGAAATTAAGATTCCCAGAGAAATATTCAAGCCAATAAAGGCGATGGAAAGTGTTTTCGCTGCTTTTTGGGCCTCCTATCGACCTCCTAATTTTCGGGAAAAGTGGTTGGATGGAAGAATCATCGTTCCTTTTTCCTTGGAGATGGTAGGTATTGGAAGTGAGCCTCACTTTTTTATCCAGGTAGCGGAAGAATTTCGTCATTTGGTAGAAACTGCTATTTATTCTCAATATGCTGATGTGGAAATTTCTGAAGTTGACGATTATACGAAATATGTTCCTAAAAATATCCCCAATAAAGATTGGGACCTCTGGGGCACAGATATGATTCTACTCAAAGAAGATCCTTATCCGATTAAAACCTATCCCTTCTTTGAAGTGGAGAGAGAAGTGAAAGAGGAAAGAATAGTTGATCCTTTATCCTCTCTCTTGGAAGGAATGACAAGGCTTAGACCAAGAGAGCAACTCTGGGTCCAAATTAACGCTACCCCCATTACCAATCTGGAAAGTCCTTGGGTGAGCAGAGGAGAGATGATTAGAGATAGATTGGCAAAGCGCGCTCCAAAGACTGTCCCTAAATCCTTAATCCACGAAGCAGCTGAAGTTTTAATCTCAGGTCCTTCTCCTCCTTCTGCTGAAGAAAGAGATATATTCCCTCCTGAGTTAAGACTTACTCCTGGGGAGAGGGATACAATTACTGGGGTGGAAAACAAAATTGCAAAATATGGTTTTGAAACGAACATCAGATTTATTTATTTGGCTCCGAGAGATTTATATTTTCCACCTATTATTGTCAGATCAGCTTTTGGTTTTTTTACTTCGTTTTCTACCCAAAATTTAAATGGCTTCAGACCTTGGGGAAGGACCATAACCAAGATTCGCACTATTTTCTGGTTTTTAGATAGGAGAAGAGTTTATATAAGGAAAAGAAAGATTTTGAGAAATTATATAAGAAGATTTCCGCCTCTCTATCCAAGGAAAGGAGGAACTTTCGTTTTAAATACCGAGGAATTGGCAAGTTTATATCATTTTCCAAGCAAGATAGCAGCTCCTTCTCCCACTCTTCCTCGGATAGAGGCTAAAAAAAGAGAAGCTCCTCCTGGGTTACCTTCTGAATAAATTCATTTTTTAAAAAGTGAAAAACTAAAAGCTAATGGAAAATGTAGATCAAACAATTCTTTTTGCCGAAACTACATTTAGGAACGCAAGGAAGAAATTCGGAATTAAACTCGATGATAGAAGGAGGCATATGTATATTATTGGGAAAACTGGAATGGGAAAGACCGTGCTGCTTGAAAATATGGCAATTCAAGATATCCAAAAAGGCAAGGGTGTAGGTTTTGTTGATCCTCATGGAGAAGTTGCAGAACGGTTACTTGATTTCATTCCCCCTTCCAGGGTTAATGATGTAGTTTATTTTAACCCGGCTGATTTAGAATATCCTATTGCCTTCAACATCATGGAAAAAGTTGATGTTGAGCACCGCCATTTGGTCGCAGCTGGTTTGATGGGGGTATTTAAGAAAATCTGGCCAGATGTCTGGTCAGCGAGAATGGAATACATTTTAAACAATTCTATTTTAGCTCTTTTAGAATATCCAGGTTCAACTTTATTGGGAGTAAACCGAATGTTAGCTAATCCTGATTATCGGGAAAAAGTGGTGGAGAGGGTTACTGATCCTATGGTGAAAGCTTTTTGGCGCCAGGAATTTGCTCGTTATACTCAGCGCTATGAAGTGGAAGCGACAGCTGCTATTCAAAACAAAGTTGGCCAATTCATTTCCGCCCCCCTCATTCGAAATATTATCGGTCAGGTCAAATCCTTAATTGATATGAGAGAAGTTATGGATAAGGGAAAAATTTTGATTTTGAATTTATCCAAGGGAAGAATTGGGGAAGATAATTCCAGGTTATTGGGGGCTCTTTTAATTACCAAATTACAGTTAGCCGCAATGTCCCGGGTTGATATACCAGAAGAGGAGAGACGCGACTTTTTCCTTTATGTTGATGAATTCCAGAATTATGCCACTGAGTCCTTTGTGAATATTTTATCTGAAGCAAGAAAATATAGACTGTCTTTGATTTTAGCTAATCAATATATTGCCCAATTAGAAGAGATGACCCCAGCTGGAAGGAGCACTAAAGTGAAAGATGCGATCTTTGGCAATGTGGGAACAATTGTTTCTTTTCGGGTAGGAGCAGAAGATGCTGAATTTCTGGAAAAGGAATTCCTTCCTGAATTTACTATCCAGGATTTGGTTAATTTAGCCAAATACAACATTTATCTAAAATTAATGATCGATGGAGTAGCTGGCTCTCCTTTTTCAGCTGAAACTCTCTTGCCCTTTCCAAAACTGGAAAAATCAAATAAAGAAAAAATTATCAGAATTTCTCGAGAAAGATATGGAACAAAAAAAGAGATAGTAGAGGACAAAATTGCCCGTTGGGCAGAGATAGTGAAATTACCAGAAGCTCCTCTTCCCCAAGCTGTTCTTTATGATGCGAAATGCTCTCAATGTGGGAAATGGACAAAAGTGGTCTTTCCCCCAGACGGGGTAAGACCAATCTATTGTAAATCCTGCCGAAAAAAAATGAAACAAGGGGAGGTTCAAATAAAAAAAACTGAGGCACCTCTCCCTCTAGAGGAAGCTTTAAAAAAGGAACCCGTTTCTTTTTATCAGAAAAAATCAAAAGAAGGATCTATTTTAAAAAAAAGAAAAACAGTTAACTTAGAAGAATTGAAGAAAACTTTAGAGGAGACCTTAAAGAAAAAAGAAGATAAGGATTCTGAAGAATGAAGATACTTTCAGATTTCGATTTTGAAAATAAAAGAGTTTTAGCGAGATGCGATTTTAATGTTCCCCTAGATGAACAGGGGAACATTTTAGATGATTTTAGGATTGAGCAGACCATCCCTACTCTTGAGTATTTAATTAAGAGAAAATCAAAATTAATTTTGATGAGCCATTTAGATGATCCTGGAGGAAAGATAGTGGAAAATTTAAGGTTAATCTCGGTCCAGAAAAAATTGATGGAATACCTAGATTTATCAGTGACAAAAGCTGAAGATTGTATTGGCAGGGGGATTGAAGACCGGACCTGGCAAATGGCTCCCGGAGAAATTTTACTCCTCGAAAATCTGCGATTTCACAAGGAAGAAAAAATAAATGACCAACAATTTGCTCAGAGTTTGACGAAATTAGGAGATATTTACATTAACGATGCCTTTGCTACCTGCCATAGGAATCATGCCTCAATAGTTTCTGTGCCAAAATATTTACCGTCTGCCGCTGGTCTCTTATTAGAGAAAGAAGTGAAAATGCTAACTAAGATTCGGGAAAATCCTGCCCGCCCATTAGTAGCGATAATAGGAGGAACCTTCAAAGAAAAAAGGGAATTAATGTTTTTAGAAAAAATCTCAGAAATAGCTGATTTTGTTTTAATTGGCGGTTTAATCCAAAAAGCAATTGAAGAGAAGAAATTTTCTTTTAAAAACGCTCAAAAAATTATACTTCCAATTAAAGGAGACGTTTCTCCCTTTGATTTGGGGCCTCAAACTTTGAAAATTTTTAAAGAAAAAATTTCCCAAGCCAAAACCATCTTTTGGTCAGGGCCTGTGGGCAAGATTGAAGAAAAGCAGTTTGCCAAAGGAACAGAGGAAATTGCAAGGACGATAACTCAAACTTCAGCTTTCAAGGTAGCAGGCGGTGGCGCAACAATTGATTTTATAAGGGATCTTAATTTAGCTTCGCAATTTGACCATCTTTCAACCGGCGGCGGAGCGATGCTTGCCTTTCTCGCTGGCGAGGAATTGCCGGGCATAAAAGCACTGGAATGAAATGATAAGCGGTTTAATTTAGATCGCTCCGCCGCCGCACAGAAGGGGTCGGGAGGATTGGGTATCCTCCCGTGGTGGAAAAATAGGAGCTCGAAGAGCGACGTAAGAAACCGAAGGTGTCTTAGGAGTGGAGCGAAGCGAACGAAGTGAGCGCCAGCCGAAGGCTGGAAGAGCGGAGCGACGGCGGGGGAGCGATGTTGGCTTTTTTAGCCGGCGAAGAACTACCAGGCATTAAAGTACTGGGATAACCGCTCGGCAAACTGCTTCCAATGGACGCAGTCAGCCGTCCCGGTCGGGAACTCCCGCTGGCGCGGGAAGTTCTCGCGACCTGACCACCGAGGCGACTGCTGCTTCACTCTCGGTTTCGCCACTCGCCTTTGGCGAGGACCATGGTGGCGAAACCTCCGAGAGGCCTTTGGCAGCAGTTGCTTCGCTCACCATTTATTCGTATATTCGTACTTATTCGTAATTCGTGGGATTATGGAAATTAAAAATCTAAAAAAAGCAGCCAATCGGATTTTAAGAGCAGTAAAAAATAAAGAAAAAATTATTCTCTATGGAGATTCCGATTTAGATGGTATATCTTCAGTTATTATTTTAAAAGAAACTTTGAAAAATTTAGGCGGAAAGATAACTGCTGTTTATTTTCCAGATCGGGAAGGGGAAGGATATGGATTAAATGAAAAGGCCTTAAATTTTTTAAAAACTGAGGCTCCTGCGCTTTTAATTACCTTAGATTGTGGGATTGGAAATTTTGCGGAGATGAAATTGGCAAAAAAGATGGGATTTGAAACAATTATCATTGATCACCATGTAGTGTTGGAAAGATTGCCTGAAGCCTCAATTGTTGTTGATCCCAAACAAAAAGGAGATACATATCCTTTCAAAGAATTTGCTGCCACTGGCCTCTCTTTTAAGCTCTGTCAGGTTTTGTTAGAGGAAAAATTAAGTTTGGGTTTGAAAAGAAACTTTTTAGAATTGGTAGCTTTGGCCACCTTAGCTGATATGATGCCAGAGAGAGAAGACAATCAGATCTTTATTGAAGAGGGATTACAATCTTTAGAATCAACTTTCCGGCCAGGCCTTAAAGTTTTTTTTGAGATTGACTCTATCAAAAATGCTCTTTCGACTCGTGAGAAAGCCCAAAAGATTATTTCTACCCTGAACATCTCCATTCCTCAAGATCATGTAAATAAATCCTATTTACTTTTAACTACTCCCTCTCTTACTACAGCCAAAATTTTAGCTGTAGAGCTCTTGGAGAAAGCTGAACAAAAAAGAATCAAAGTGAGAGAGATCGTTCAGGAATTAGAAGAAAGGATTTCAAAAAAAGAGAAAGAACCTCTCATTTTTGAAGGAGATCCTTCTTGGCCTATTATTTTAGCAGGGCCGGTAGCTTCAAAAATCTGCTATCCTTTTCAGAAACCAACCTTTATTTTTAAAAAAGGAGAGAAAGAGAGCCAGGGATCACTGAGAATGCCAAAGGGTTTAAATGGAGTCGAGGCTTTAATAAGCTGCAAAGAGTTTTTAATTACTTTCGGTGGCCATCCTCCGGCAGCTGGCTTTAGCTTAGAAAATAAAAACTTAGAGAAGTTTAAAGAATGCCTCGTTAACTATTTTAAAGAGGAGATATGAATCAACAATCCTATTATGGTATTATCGGCAATGGAGAAACTTCAGCCTTAGTTTCCCCTACGGGGAGTATCGATTGGTTTTGCTTGCCTGCATTTGATGGTAATATGGTTTTTTCCAAAGCCTTGAATCCACAGGTAGGGGAATCCCTGTATCTGGAACTATTCGACGGAGAAGAAGGAATTTTACCAAAGAAATTTAGTCAAAACTATATTAAGAATACAAATATTTTAGTAACCGAAATAGAATACAGACCAGTAAAGCTGAAGATTATAGATTTTATGCCATGGAAGGGAATCTCAGAAACTATTCGAGAGAAAAGATACATATTTCGGATACTAGAAGTTCACAATAAAACGAGGCAGAGAAAAAGTATCAGAATAAATCTGGCAACAGAAAAGAGAGGAGAAATTAAAGATCGAGATTTTATTGAAGGAAAAAATTTCGCCCTTGGGTTTTATATAGAAAAAAATATGCTTGAGTTAAAATCAAGAGGGAATCGAGAAACTCGCATCATCCTATCTTATGGGGAAACGAAAGCTAGGGCAGAATCTTTATTGAATAAGGCAAAGCGAATAGATGTAAAAGATGAGCTCGAGAAAACTGAGAGATTCTGGAAAAACTGGTTAGCGAGGGGAAAGAAGATTTCCTTCAAGGATAAAGACTATGAAAATATGTACTCTCGTTCTCTGTTGGTGTCTAAACTCTTAACATACCAAAAAACAGGAGCTTTTCTTGCCGCCCCCACAGCCTCTTTTCCTGTTACTCCAAGTACAACTGAGAACTGGGACTATAGGTTCTGTTGGGTACGAGATAGTTATTTTGTATCTCGTGCTTTTCTAAAAACAGGTCATTATGAGGAGGTGAGGGATCTGTTGGAATTTCTCTACTCTGTTCAAGAATCAGACGGTGGTTGGCTTCCGTTATACACAATAGAAGGGAAAAGGCTGAGGAAAGAAATTTCCATAGAGGTCGGAGACGAAATTATAAGAATAAGCAACGCAGCGAAAAATCAATTACAATTGGATAGTGGGGGGAGTATTTTACATGCAACCTACCTCTACTATCTTTTTACCAGGGAGAAGAGTTTTCTTCGAGAATACTGGAAAAAAGTAATAAGAGCTGCTGATTGGATTGTGAAGAACTATCGGAGACCTGAAAATGGATTATGGGAGTTGAGGGAAAGGGAGCACAAAAAGAGAGCCCAGTGGGTGTATGGGAAAGTGATGTGCTATGTAGGATTGGAATCAGCACTAAGGATTGGAGAGATTCTGGGAAAAAGGGTGAGGCCAAAATGGGATACTGCGAAGGAACTTCTCAAAGCTGATATCTTAAAGGAGGGATGGTCAAATCAGAGAAAAGCTTTTTTGCAACTCTACGATGCTGATTCTCAGATAGATATCTCTGTTTTAGCTATTGAGGATTATGGACTCTTGGATCCACTTCATACAAAGATTCGCAAAACAATAAAACTTATAGAAGAAAAATTAGTAACAAAAGGGTTTGGGGTAAAGAGATTTGAGGATGCAAGTTTGCCTTTCTACTTGCCAACCTTATGGTTAGCAGTCCATTACATAAGAACTGGAAATAAAGAAAAGGCCAAAAAATACATAGATGCGTGTATAAGATCAAGCACTGAATTATACCTATGTGCAGAGCATTTCGACCCCATCAAGAGTGAGCAGCATGGCAACTTCCCTCAGGCATTCAATCATTCGATGTTTGTGGAGGCACTCCTTTCTTTAAGAGAAAGAAGGTTCACTCTTGGCTTTCTTAATGTTCTTAACTTCCACTTTAAAATATTTTTGAATTTCCTCGATAGGATAACACCCAAAAAAGAGCTTTATCTTCGAAAAAAAATATAGATCTAACTTTGGTATAATATTTATGAAAAAAATTATTATCTACACTGATGGAGGATCTCGAGGAAACCCGGGAGCTGCTGCAATTGGAGTTGTCTTTGGTAATGAGAAAGGCCAAAAGATTAAGGAATTTTCAGAATATATAGGAGAAGCGACAAATAACGAAGCTGAATACACAGCTGCGATTTTTGCCTTAAAAAAATTCAAAGCCTTATTTGGGAAAAAAATAGCGGCTCTGGCAGAAGTTGAATTAAGGTCAGACTCCGAGCTTTTAATAAATCAATTATCTGCCAAATATAAAATTTTAGATTCAAAGATTCAACCTCTTTTTTTACAACTCTGGAATTTAACACTCGATTTTAAAAAAGTTAAATTTAAGTTTATTTCCAGAGAAAAAAACAGAGAAGCTGATGGATTGGTCAACGAAGCTTTAGATAAAATAGATAAGACTCAAAAGCTGCTTTAAGACTACAACTCATCCACCACATCCTCCCAGTCTCTGGCTGGGTCCCTAGAAGCAAAAATTAAAAACCCCGCTGATTAAGTGGGATTTTTAATGTCCTAGTAAGTCTATAAGCCGAATTCTGTATTTGTGTGATCATCTGTCTGGGCCCGAGATTACTCTCAGGCTCGAGCGAACTACTCTTTCACAAAAGCTCAAGATGTACCCTCGAACTTTTGGTTTGTTCTTGCACCCTGATAAGGATTTAACCGTTTCACTCCTGATGTTTCCATCAGGACTCACCGAGTATATAAATTCTTATGTGCTCGGTGCTTCTTACCTTTCGGCTTGAAGCGTCTCTGTTCGCACCTCTAGCCTTACGGCCGACGGGCGTTACCCGCTATCTTTTTAACCCTTACAATAAGGAGTTGGTGTTCGGACTTTCCTCCGAGCACATAATAGATTATGTGCTCGGTAATCACCCGACTTACTAGGACAATCACATCTTATCAATTTAAACAAATTTTGTCAAGTTTGAAAAAAAGCGGGAAAAAGATTAAAATAAAGTATTCACATTAATCCATTTCAGAGTTATTCGTATATTCGTACAGATTCGTAATTCGTAGGAGTATGAATTTTCATCAAATCCTTAATTCCCAGACAAAAAGTGTCACTTTTGCCGCTTTTTTAATTGGCGTCTCTGCAGGAATTAGTGGTATTTTAGGATTGTTCAGAGATGGGTTACTGGCAGGTTACTTTGGGGTTTGGTCAGAAACCAATTCTTATTTTGCAGCTTTTCGAATCAATGATTTTTTCTATAATCTTTTTATTGTAGGGGGTCTGGCAATAGTCTTTTTACCTCTCTTTGCTGAGTATCAATCAAAGGAGAGAGAAAAAGTCTGGGAGATGACAAACCATGTTTTACATTTTTTTCTATTTTTGCTTATTTTAACCTCTTTATTTATTTTTATTTTTTCTCCTCAGTTGGTGAAAATCGTCACTCCTGGCTTCTCTCTTGAGGAAAAGGCTCAAACCGCCCTTTTAGTCAGAATAATGGTTTTAAGCCCAATTCTCTTTGGCCTATCAGCAATTTTCTCAGGAATTTTGCAATATTTTAATCGTTTTTTAATTTACTCCATTGCCCCCGTTTTATATAATCTGGGAATTATATTTGGTATTTTAGTTTTTTCTCCTCATTTTGGCATTTTAGGAGTAGCAATGGGGGTAATTCTGGGGGCAGCTTCTCATTGGCTAATTCAAATTCCCGCTGTTCTTAACTGCGGCTTCAGGTATCGTTTACTCTTTAGTTTTAAATACCCGGTAATAAAAAGGATTTTTTATTTAGCTTTGCCCCGGCTTTTTGCTATAGCCTCACATCAAATAAACTTGATTGTTATTACAGCTATTGCTTCAACCATTGTGGGGGGAATTGCTATTTTTAGTTTTGCCAATAACCTTCAGTATTTTCCAATTAGTCTTGTTGCCATTCCTTTTGCTATTGCTTCCTTTCCCCTTCTTTCCAAGAATTGGGCCATGACCCAAAAAAAGGATTTTCTGGAAAACTTTTCCTCAATTTTTCGGCAGATTCTTTTTCTCATAATTCCTGTTGCTATTTTAGCTTTTCTCTTAAGAGCTCAGGTGGTGAGATTGATTTTGGGAACTTTGGGGGAGAAAGGGAGATTTGACTGGCAAGCCACCCAGTTAGTAGCTGCTTCCCTTGGGCTTTTTTCCCTGGGAATTTTTGCTCTCGCTTTTATTCCTTATTTAGCCCGAACTTTTTTCTCTTTTCAAGATACCAAAACCCCAACTTTAATTGCCGTAGCCTCGGTTTTACTCAACATTATTTTAAGTTTCTCGCTGGTGTGGCTTTTAGGATTTCCGAATCTCTTGCAGGATTTCTTAATAAAAGTTCTCAAATTAAAAGGAGTAGGAGACATTACAGTTACAGGTTTACCCCTGGCTTTTTCAATAGCTGCTATATTTCAATTTTTCCTCCTCTTTGTTTTTCTTTACCGAAAAATTGGTGATTTTGGTTTAAAGAAAATTTTCTCTTCTTTTTCGAAAATAATTTCTGCCAGTTTTTTAGCAGGCATTTCAACTTTTTGGACCTTGCGCTTGGTAGATCTTTTTGTTGAGTCAGACAAAGTTTTCGGCTTATTAATTCAGACAATATTAGCTGCTCTTGTTGGAATTTTCATTTATTTTATTTTAGCTTTCTTTTTTAAATTTCCTGAGTTGAAAACTATTATCAGCTCTTTCCAAAGACAATTTCGAAAGGAGATTGTTTCTTCAGAGATAGAAATAACGAAACCCTAAAGTATGGGAATGAAGGAAACTCAAGGAAATATAAGGAATTTCTGCATTATCAGTCATGTAAATCACGGAAAATCAACTTTAGCCGATAGATTCTTGGAGTTAACAGGGACTGTTTCCAGAGAAAAAATGCGACCCCAATATTTAGACCTCATGGAGCTGGAAAGGGAGAAGGGGATTACCATCAAAATGCAGCCTGTCCGGATGACCTACATTCTCAATACTGAACCCTATACCTTAAACTTAATAGATACTCCTGGCCATGTTGATTTTTCTTATGAAGTATCGAGATCCTTAGCTGCAGTTGAGGGAGCAATTCTATTAGTTGATGTCACAAAAGGAATTCAAGCTCAGACCATACACAATTTAGAATTAGCGAAAAAGCAAAGTTTGGTAATAATTCCCGCGGTCAATAAAATTGACTTAACCCAGAAGAGAGTTGAAGAAGTGGAGGCGGAAATTTCTCAGATTCTTAATATTGGAAAAGAAGAAATTTTCTCCCTTTCGGCTAAAAATGGAACAAATGTCGAGAAACTGCTTAAGGCTGTAATAGCAAAAATTCCAAAGCCTGCCGGTAGGGAAGATTCTCCTTTGAAAGCTTTAATTCTTGATTCCAAATATGATCCTTTCAAAGGAATAATTGCCTATGTGAGGGTTTTTGAAGGAAAGCTTAAAAAAGGAGAGCAGATTTATTTCATAAGAGGAAAATTAAGAGCAGAAGCTAAGGAAGTAGGATACTTTAAACCAGGGTTAACACCGGGTTCTGAATTGAAAGCTGGGGAAATTGGGTATCTTGCCACTGGCATCAAGGAATCTGAAAAAGTAAGAGTGGGGGACACGATTACGGGTTATTCTCAAGCATCTAGTGATCTAGTTGAGCCCTTGCCAGGTTACAAAGAACCAAAACCTGTAGTCTTTGCTAGCTTATATCCCGAAAATGCCGAGGATTTTGATCTTCTTAAGGAGAGTTTATATAAATTAAATTTATCCGACCCTTCTTTTACTTTTACACCAGAAGGCAAAGAGATGCTGGGCCGTGGGTATCGCTGTGGATTTTTGGGATCGCTGCATGCTGAAATTGTGGTCGAAAGACTCCAGAGGGAGTTTGGATTATATTTAATAATTTCTCATCCCTCAGTTGTTTATAGGGTTATTGATAAAAAAGAGAAAGAAATTCTAGTTTATTCACCGGCCGATTGGCCTACCTCGCTTAATGAGCGTCGAGCGAGTCGAGGCGGGCCAGACCCCTCTGCAATTCAAAAGACTGAAGAGCTCTGGGTAAAATTAGAGATTATCGTTCCTCAAAGCTATTTAGGGAGAACCTTTCAGGTTCTAGAAAAGATTGAGGGGAAGCGGCGGGAGAGTAAATTTTTGGGCCAAGGGCGAGTTTTGCTTATTCAAGAAACCCCTTTAAGAGAAATAATAAAAGATTTTTACGATAGATTAAAGGGAGCTACCCAGGGTTTTGCCTCCATGACTTATGAAATTTTAGGTTACAGATCGGCTGATTTAGTAAAATTGGATATTTTAATTGCTGGAAAAAGAGAAGAAGCTTTTTCCAAAATTATTCCCAGACAAATTGCCCATTTGGAGGGACGAAAAATTGTGAGAAAACTAAAAGAAATTTTACCTCCTCAACAATTCTCAGTTCCCCTACAAGCTGTAGTTTCGGGAAAAGTTATTGCGAGAGAAACGCTTCAATTAAAAAGAAAGGATGTTCTATCTCCTCTTTATGGAGGGGACTATACGAGAAAGAGAAAATTACTAGAGAAACAAAAGAAAGGCAAAAAGAAACTAAAAGAGAGATCCATGGGCATCACGATTTCTCCGAAAGTATTTTTCGAAATTTTTAAAAGCTCTTAAAAAAGTTTATTTTTTCCACTTTTTTTGTTAGTATAGAAGGAGTCGTCGTTCACCCTCCTCCAGCCTTTGGCTGAACCGAGCACATAAATTATATGCTCGGTTCGGGCTCGCCCTTTAACCTAAAGGGGCGAGGAGAAAACCAATCAAACTCAGGGCTACCAGGGAAATGAGAATAACCCAGATTATCTTAAAAATTGAAATTTTGCCAATTTTCGCCATCTTCAGACATGGTAACACGAATAAAAAAATTTAAAAAGAGTAAATCTCTCTCTTCTTTCACCAGAAAAAAAGATACCTCTTCTCGGGCCATTTTTTTCCCCATTATTTTAGGATTGATGATTTTAGCAACAATTAGCTTTTTAATATTTTCCAATTTAAAAATTAATAAAAAAAGAGTAGAGTTAAATGTCAGAATTGAAAACTTAAAAAAAGGGATTAAGGTGTTAGAGAGGGAAAAGCAGGATCTCTCAGCTAAGATTTTTCAGGTTGGAACTGAGGACTATTTAGAAAAAGAAGCGAGAGAAAGGTTCAATCTTAAAAAGCCGGGGGAGGAGGTGGTGGTAATTTTGTCTCCAGAAGAAGGTCAAGAGGAAAAATTAGGTGAGCAAAAAAGTTTTTGGCAAAGAATTCTAGAAAAACTGGGAATCTAATGCGGGATTAGTTGAGTGGTTCAATGCGACCTTCCCAAGGTCGAGACACGGGTTCAATTCCCGTATCCCGCTCAAGAAGCCAGCCTGCCCCGTACCGTGACGAAGTCTCTGGTACGGGGTTTAATTCTGGAGTCATATAAATGCTCAAAATTATGCCGTCCTGGCTCAACAGCAGAGCAATGTCTTCAACCTGCAACCAATTATAATCTTGACGGTGGTCGATAAATCTCGTATACTTAATGTATGCCAATACCTAAAAAACCCAGAAAAAAATGTCTTTTTTGTGGTAAAGAAACACCACGTGCGGGATATAAGTATTGTAGTAATGCGTGTCAAATGGAATATCAATATCAGTCTTATATTAAAAAATGGAAGGACGGAAAGACGGATGGATTACAGAGTTTGGGCATAGTTTCAGGCTATATTAAACGCTATTTGCGGAGAAAGTTTGGAAATAAGTGCTGTTTATGTGGATGGGCGAAGATTAACCCAAAAACTAAACAAGTCCCATTAGTTGCTGACCATATTGATGGCAATTGGCGCAATAATATTGAAAGCAATCTTCGCTTAATTTGTCCAAATTGTGACTCATTAACTCCTACATATGCTGGGTTAAATAAGGGAAACGGTAGAAAAGATAGAGCTTTGAGTAAAAGAGCTAAAGAAGGTCGTTTATTGGCTATAACACGCCGGGATAACTCAGTGGTAGAGTAGCTGTTTCGTAAACAGCAAGTCGAGAGTTCGAGTCTCTCTCCCGGCTTAATTTTTATCATGGAATTTGAAAAAGTCGTGAAAAAACGGGCAATGATTCGAAGGTATCAAAAGAAAGCAGTAGAGGATGAAAAAATTCAAAGAATTTTGAATCTTGCCTGGAAAGCTCCTTCAGCTGGATTTACTCAGCCGGTTGAATTTATTCTCGTAAAAGACGAGAAAGCAAAAAGAGCACTTTTCGAAGCAGCCCTTTATCAAGAGCAGCTTCTGGAGGCACCTATTATCATTGCCGTAGTTTCAAATACTTCTCGTTCTACTCCTCGCTATGGGAAAAGAGGAAGGGAATTTTACTCTGTCATTGACGGCGCTTTTGCCTCCCTAATTATCCTCTTTACTTGTGTAAAGGAAGGTTTGGGAGCTTCTTTTGTGGGGGCTTTTGAGGATGAGAAGGTATCCAAAGTGTTAAAACTCCCCAATTATGTACGGCCAATCGGTTTAATTGCTATTGGCTATCCAGCAGAAGCGGCTCCGAAATACAAACGAATCTCTTTAGAAAAGCTTATCCATAAAAATACTTGGTAAGTTCCCCTCAAGGTAACTTTTTATGAAAGGCATTTATAATCCCTGAGGGGGCTTTTCTTTTTTTAAAAATGAGGTATAATAGATTACAATGGAAGATCTAAAAAGGAATTTAGAAAAGCTTTTAGATGAAGTCCTCAAAGTTGAGGACCGTCTTTGACTTAGTAAAACTCAAAAATAAAATATCTGGGTTCAAAGAGAAGACCTTAAAAGCTGGATTTTGGAAACATCCTCAAAAAGCAGGAGAAATTACCAAAGAAATTTCTGGAATAGAAGAGGAAGTTAATTTTTGGCAAAATCTAGAAAAGCAAATTCGAGAATCGTTAGATCTTTTAAAGATAAGCCAAAGTGACCCCGAAATTGTAAAAGAGATTAAAACTAAATATCAGGACCTTCAAAAAGCATTTAAAAAAGAAGAGTCTAAAGTTTTTCTTTCTGGGAAATACGACAAAGGACCAGCTCTTCTTTCTATTTTAGCTGGCGCTGGTGGTCAAGATTCACAGGATTGGGCGACAATGTTATTAAGAATGTATGAGAGATATTGTCAAAGAAAAGGTTTTAAAACCAAGATTTTACATCAATCTTTTGGAGAAGGGGGAGGGCCAGATGGAAGGATTGGGACAAAATCTGCAACATTAGAAATTCGAGGAGTGAATTCTTACGGTTTTTTAAAGAAAGAATCAGGAGTTCACAGATTGGTGCGCATTTCTCCTTTTTCTCCCCAAAAACTTCGTCATACATCCTTTGCACTCGTCGAAATTTTGCCTGAGGTAGAGAAAGAAATGGAGAAGGAGATTAAAATTAAAGCAGAAGATTTAAAAATTGATTTTTATCGAGCTTCCGGACCTGGTGGCCAATATGTTAATCGAAGAGAAACAGCTGTCAGAATCACCCATTTGCCAACTGGCTTTGTAGCTTCTTGCCAATCAGAAAGATTACAAGGACAAAACCGAGAAACGGCAATGAAAATTCTCTATGCTAAACTAAAGCTGCTAAAAGAAAAAGAGAAAAAAGAAGAATTATCTCAAATCAAGGGGAAAACTGTTTCAGCCAGTTGGGGGAATCAAATTAGATCATACGTCCTCCATCCTTATAAGTTGGTAAAAGATTTGAGAACTAATGTAGAGACTTCAGGTGTCGAATCTGTCTTAGATGGGAATTTAGATAAATTTGTAGAAGCGGAAATAAAGATAGGGACTTAACGTTTAGCGTTTAGGAGATTAGTAATTAAACTGGACGCTAATAACCTAAATTTGATTAAATTCCAAAATATCACAAAAATCTACAATCCCACTACTGTTGCCTTAGATAATGTTTCCTTCAATATAGAAAAAAAGGAGTTTGTCTCAATTACCGGAAGATCGGGGGCGGGAAAAACGACTTTACTTAAATTACTTTTGGCTGAAGAAAAGCCAACTCGAGGCAGAGTTTTTTTTGATGATCAGGATGTTCACAAAATTGAACCCGAAAAACTTCCTCAGTTAAGAAGAAGAATTGGAGCAATTTTCCAAGATTATAAACTCCTTCCTTCAAAAACTGTTTTCGAGAATGTAGCCTATGTTTTAGAAGTAATCGGAGCGTCAGACCTTGAAATTTCCCGAGATGTTCCTCAAGTTTTGGAAATTGTTGGCCTTTCTGATAAACCTGAGAATTTTCCTCAGGAACTTTCAGGTGGGGAACGCCAGAGGGTAGCTATTGCCAGAGCCTTAATTATCAGGCCTAATGTCATTTTGGCTGATGAACCAACTGGCAACTTAGACCCATATCATATTCGAGAGGTCATCAATCTTTTATTAAAGATTAATGAGATGGGAACAACAGTTCTGTTAGCCACTCATAATAAAGAAATAATTAATAACTTGGGAAAGAGAGTGATTACCTTAGAAAAAGGAAGAGTAATTAAGGATGAAGAGAAAGGAAGGTTCATTTTTTAACATGTTTACTTCACTAAAAAGAGTAATTCGTTTGGGCTGGTTAAACTTTAAAAGACAAAGCGGTCTTACTTTAGCTACCGTCTCTATTATGGTAATGAGTATTTTTTTAATAACCTCCCTTTTTCTTTTACAAGGAATGACTAATTTTTTAGTCTCCAATCTGAAAGAAAGGGTTGATATTTCAGTTTATTTTAAAAAAGATTCTTCTGAAAAGGATATTTTGAAAGTAAAAACTGAGTTATCTGAAAACCCAGAGGTAAAAAATATTGAATATATTTCAAAAGAAGAAGCCTTAGATAGATTTACGGAAAGACACAAAGAAGATCCAATTGTAATAGAATCTTTAGCTGAAGTTGGAAGAAACCCTTTGTTAGCCTCTTTAAATATTAAAGCCTGGCAGGCAAGTCAATATGAAGCGATATCCAATTTTCTCGAGAAAGGACCCCATCAAGGATTAATTGAGAAGGTAGATTATTACCAAAATAAAGAAATTATTGAGAGAATTTTTAAAATTTCCTCCAATATTAGTGTATCAGGCATCATTTTTAGTTTCATTTTTGGATTGGTTGCCATTTTAGTAGCTTTCAATACCATTAGATTGGCAATTTATAGCTCGAGAGAAGAAATTTCAATAATGAGGTTAGTTGGAGCCTCTAATTGGTTCATTCGGGGTCCTTTTCTCATTCAAGGAATAATTGTAGGAATAGCTGCTACCTTCTTCACTCTTTTGATTTTTGCCTTAGTTCTCTTCTTTTTCAGTCCAAGAATTGAAGTTTTCCTTCCTGGTTTTAATCTCTTTGGCTATTTCAGAGAGCATCTCTTTACCTTACTTTTCATCCAGCTTGCTACCGGTATTGGTTTGGGAGTAATCTCCAGTTTCATTGCTATCAGGAAATATTTGAAGGTTTAAATATCTGCCTCTTCGGCGGATGCGCCGATGAGCAACATTGCCGGGTCGTCTAATGGTAGGACCATGGATTCTGGATCCATGTATCTTGGTTCGAATCCAAGCCCGGCAGCCTCAGTCACCATTCGGTGCGTGGCTAGGCACGAACCGTATGGTTCTGTGCCAGCCTCAGTCACCATTCGGTGCGTGGCTAGGCACGAACCGTATGATTCTGTGCCAGCCTCAGTTACCATTCGGTGCGTGGCTAGGCACGAACCGTATGGTTCTGTGCCAGCCTCAGTCACCGAATTTTATGTTCTATATTTATATCCTGAGAAACAGGAAGAATAAATTATACATTGGTTTTACAACTGATTTAAAAGAACGTCTTAAAAAACATAATTTTGGTTCAGTCAAATCAACCAAACCCTACCGTCCTTGGAAATTAATATTCTATGAAGCATATATTTCAAAGAAAGACGCCAAAAGACGGGAGAAATATCTCAAAACCGCAAAGGGCAGAACAACTATTAAAACAATGTTAGCTGAAACATTAAAACCTTGAGCACAGTTCGAGGGACCGGGACGGGTCCGATCTAAACCTATATCGTCCGTGACAAAAAAATCGCCAAGCCCGCCCCAAGTTTCTCAGAAATTTAGGTGGGCAAGAAGAAGGTTTTTTGATAGAATAAAACCATGAACAAAACAGACCCAATTTGTGGAATGGAAGGACATATTTTTCAATATGATCATTATTTCTGTAGCCAGAAGTGTATTGAAGAATATGAAAAACAACAGAATATAAAGCCCCAGGGAATTACGAGAAAACCGTGGTTTAAAACAGTGATACTTCTTTTCGCAGTTGCATTTGCGATTGCCCTGGTAATTTTCTTGCAACTAACTGGTTTCATGATTTTATTTATGGGAGGATTCTTTGTTGTGGTATCGATACTCAAATTTGTAGATTGGAAAGGATTTGCACAACAATTTTCGATGTATGATGTAGTTGCAAAGAGAAGCAAATTATATGCTTTTACTTACCCAGTAATCGAATTTGGTTTAGGTATTGCTTTTCTGCTTTCATTTCAATTAATAATAACTG
>JAHCSE010000004.1 GCA_018609195.1 Patescibacteria group bacterium | reverse complement strand
GAGTAAAAATCCTGCCCCAATAGCAATCACGAGAATCGGCCAAATCACATTCCAAGCATTAGCCGGGAGAAAACCTAAATTTTGGAGAAGGAAAGCTAAACCTATTACGATAAGGGCAATTCCAAAAATCATTTTATTTTTTCAGGTTAAAAAATTATAATTTTACATTATTAAAATAACGACCTTTGTTAAATTTTAACAAATATTTTATCAAAAACTCCAAGGCAACAATTAAGGAAATACAAATATTTAAGAATCAAACAGGCTTAAATTATAATCCTAAATTAGAACCCTAAGTCAAGAAAAAAATCCTCTCCCTCCTGTTGTCTTGAAGAAACTCTCACTTTTAAGTCGGTAGAAATCGTTGCTACTTCATATATCTTTGTACACAAAATCGGAGAAAATCCTGGTTTTAGCAAAGCACCACATTTACTTTCCTCTGGAATCCAAGGGTCCATCTCTCCCGAAGAAGAAAACTTTCTTCCTTCACTGCCAATGAGCTCCTTAATCTCCCAAGATCCTGATTGTATATCTTCTTTTCCTATATTTTCTGCACTTATTGTTACTTCAATGAATTTCTCGGTAGTGATAAGGTCTTCTTGGAAAGTATATTTACTCTCAGAAGCCTCAAGTATATTTCCTCTATCTTTTGCTGTTTTTAATTTAAATTTTATATCCTCGACTACAACCTCGTATACAGGCCTCTGTATTTCCTCTACTGCTTCCTCTGGAGGAACGGGCTTCCTTACTATATTAATCACTATAACAACGGTTATTATAACAACGATAATGATTCCACCCCAAATCAAAAGTGTTCTTGAAGTTTCTCCTAAGGATTTTGTTACATTTTCTTTTACCATAATCCCTTTTAGATTCTCTTTGATTTTGACTTCTATTAAAGTATATCAAGAAAAGCCCGCGACAACAAATCTCGGGCGGAAAATCATGGCTCGCTTTAGTGGACGATTTTAGTCTATAGCCCGTTGGGCTCGGCCCAATTAGGAAACCTTGAGATGAGTAGATTTTATAAAATGTCCTGGGTTACTAATGAAGCAAGTAGAAGATTTATTGGCCACCGCCTAATATTTCGGGTAAACTAACCCACTATTCACTATTTTTCTCGATGATTTTATAGTTTTACGGGAAGCTGAAGAATAAAGCCAATAATAATAAAAATAATTCCTATAATACCTATAACTTGTTCTCGTCTCATTGCCTTAAAGACAAATTCATCAACTTTATGTTCTTTCCGAAAGCGATGATGGACCATGAGGGCCGTAAATGCAATCATAATCTTTCCAATAACATCTAAAATGAATCCCAAAAGTTCCATATATTTTATTCTATCAAAAAGCCGTCTTCTTGCCCACCTAAATTTCTGAGAAACTTGGGCGGGCTTGGCGATTTTTTTATGTTTTGTACTGAGCGAAGTCGAAGTGCTCCCTGGCTGAACGATGTTACTTATCCATCCGTAGTTTTAACGAAGGAGGAGAACCTGTTTTTAAAACAAAAAGCCCAGAACTAGAACGAAGTTCAGTTCTGGACTAGTCCCGCACCGTGCTTCGCTCTGGTGCGGGGGCGGCTTGATATCATCGTACCGCTTTGAGTAATGTTTTCTAAAAGAAGATTCATGTTGTTAAGGAACGAGAAGCCCTTTTTGCGCCGCCTCTTCGGCGAATTTCTGAAGGGTGAGGATCACTTCTTCTTCTAGATGAGGACGCTGTATGTTTTGTACTTTCAGTAATTCCTGAAAACTTGGAGGAAATTCGAGCCATATTTTACCCCCAGCTTCAGAGCGGGTGGGTCCGCCAGGAGCACCCATAGCTGCGTAAAGATGTGTAAGCCATCTATCTATTTCAGGAGAGTATGGTAGCATAGGTGGGCGTTCGTGAATAGAGAATCCCAAAAAGAGCTCAGGGTGCTCTTTTTCGTATCTATCACGTAAAGCTTTGACGGCATTTGTCCATTTTCCTACCTCTGTAGAATATCTTCCTTCAGGTAGATAGGCTGTAAATACTGACAAAAATACTGTTGGAGAAACCTTGTCTTCGGTTGTTACACTCATCCTCGTCTCCTTGCGGTGTATTAAGAACTATCTTTCCTACTTTTTAGTTAACATTGTAAGAATACAAAATCAAGCCCGCCTAAGTTTTTCTTCAAAAATTTTGGCGGGCAAGCCCGAGGTAACAATTCTCTAAGGTTGAAAGGTTCAGAACCTCTTAATGAGTATTTACCTGACTTCTATTGAATCCTTAGAATTTTTTGAAAGGTTTCTCTGCCATCGGCTTGGCTTCATCTACTACGATGTTCCTTCCGTCTAATTCTTTTCCATTAAACATTTCTATCGCTTTTTTTGCTTCTTCTTCCGAGGACATCTCCACGAATGCAAATCCCTTTGATCTGCCAGAGAATTTATCCATCACGATAGAAGCAGAATTTACTGTGCCGGCCTGGGAAAACAAATCTTTTAAAGTGTCTTCAGTCGTATCAAAAGAAAGACTTCCTACGTAAACTTTATTTGTCATCTTTTTTTAGAAACTTAATTCAAGATTATATATTTATACAATAGCGAATCAAGGTTCTGCGAGCGAAGCTCGCGGGTTCTTATTAAACTTATCGACCTACTTCTGAATTTCCACAGAAAGTTATTTAAGTATACATGGAGCACTTATTTTGTCAAATTGGAGTAATTTTTGGCGTCGCTCCAGCAATTAGATCTTCCAAGTTTGGATCAATTGAAGTATTAAGACACGAGTAAATTTTTGGTGAGAAATTTTATGCTTTTTGCACAGAGGGTGTAACTATCTCGTTGCAAATACGTCTTGCCGAAATTAATCTAATTACTACTTTAAGATGGTAAATTAAAATAATTATTGCAAAGGCAAGTAAAACTTGGTTGAAGATAGCACCCAGTGCAAGGATCAAAAGTCTTAAATCTCTTTCAATATTAATAAATTTAAAAATATCAAAGCTTAATTTTTTCCGAACCGTTGCAATGAATTTATTGGGCATATACCCATCAAGCCCAAATCCAAAAATAACAAGTAAGGCTATCGGTAATATTAATTCGTTGCCAGTAATTTTTAAATAACCCAAAGCCATTCCGGCGACAATTGCTGTATCCACATATTTATCCAGGTTTGCGTCAAGAAATCCTCCCCATTTTGAACGCAAGAATTTAATTCGGGCTAATTCACCGTCACAACCATCAATAATTGACATAAACTGAATTAGTAATCCTCCAATTAGAATCCATGGATAAGTGCCTTTGGCCAGTATAAAAAAGGTAAGAATTCCGATTATAGGAATTGCAAAAGAGATCATATTTGGTGTTATGGGTGTTTTGATTAAGAAACGAGTTAAGAAGGTAGATACTTTCCTATTAATTTTTTTTGACAAAAATCCATCTTTGGATTCTGTAAGGCTTTTAAGAAGTTTATTTTCTGCAAACTTGATGTCTGCATACGTGTCACAGTCCGACCAAAATCTGCCCTTAATGTTAAACGCCCTTAGTTTTCCCTCCTTTACAAGTATTCTCATGCCGTCAGACAATGA
Source organism: Patescibacteria group bacterium (assembly GCA_018609195.1). Classification (GTDB taxonomy): domain Bacteria; phylum Patescibacteriota; class Minisyncoccia; order Minisyncoccales; family RBG-13-36-15; genus JAHCSE01. Next base: position 87,834 of record JAHCSE010000004.1, on the reverse strand, counting down.
ATTTTTATGATGCGAAATAGTTTTCTTGAGAACTTTAAAAATATTGGGGGAGCACAAAAACATTCCGGTATCGTAGGCATTATAGGCATCAAGGCTCTTGTTTATTGAGGTAATTTTGCTGTTTTTAACTAAAACTTTTGTGGTATCATCTATATCTAAAGCAGAATCTAAATCTTTATCTATGGCAAGAGCACATTCGTCCTCTTTTAATTTTATCCTCTTAAGTTTAAGGGGTGTTCTCCAGTCAAAGACATGGTCAGACATCAGAAGAATAAAATTTTCTTTAAAATAATCTTTCGCTTTAAAAACAGAAATCCCATTCGCTTTCTCCCAATTATTATTGTGAACAAAAGTAATGGAAACACCAAAGCGACTTCCGTCTCCGACAGCTTTTTTAAGTTCTTTTCCTTTAAAGCCAGTAACAATTACAAACTCAAAAATGCCTGCCTCTTTTGCCCCGAGAATAACTCTCTCAATGATTTTTAAGCCCAATAAATTCATAAGCGATTTGTGTCGCCCACGAGTTACCGACTGCATTCTTGTACCATTACCGGCTGCAATAATTAATGCTTTCATAATTGTATCTTTATTTTATTGTTTTTTTTAAGTTCTGTTTTTAAATTTTTAATCCCCTTTTAAAAACAAAAAGGCTGAGAACGTGCACTCAGTTGGCTTAAACCACTCTGTCTATTGTTCCCAGTCTTAGAGAAAGGCCACGCACCCTTTGGGATTAATTGACCATCCTCCTTGAAAGATAGGTTGGTTGGTCAACGAGCAGCTTGTGTCGCCCACTTGGTTACTTGGCTCCCCAACCCTATCCACCTTATGATAGTTTAAATCCGGATCCGTGTCAAGGAAAAACCCCACTGATAAGTGGAGTAAGTTAGCCACGAAAAATGGTTTCGCCATCCACGAAAAGGCCCGTGGCCCTCGTGGCTTTACGGGCTCGTGGCCGCGTGATGAGCTATAAGCTCATTTTACGCGGCTCCAGGGAACGGACGCTATTAGAACCTGTTTTGTAAACTTAATCAGCTCTTGTTGAGAATATATTACTAGTACAAAACTCGCTTCATAAATCTCTTTCCTGCTCGGCGCTTTTGCTCTTTTGCTTTTTCCTGATGCCACAGTTCTTGGCGTTCTTGTTTGAGGGTGGTCGGTTTTGCTGCTTCATAATAATGTTAAGTTTTAATTACTTTATACTCTCTAGCAACTCTCCGAGTTTTTTAATTTCCTCTCCGTACAAAGCCCAGTCGCCGCGGCGTTGGGCCTGCATAGCACGGTCAAAATGCTCTCTGATCTGTTGAATTAAATCGTCTTCGGTAGAAGGTTGTGCCACAGCTGACGGCGCTGTCCTTTCATCCGCGACAACTCTGCCGCCAAATACCCTCTCCAGCGCTAAATCCAGGGTTTCTTCCATGGCAATACGGTTTTCATGAGCCACAATCACTCTTTTTAGCTCTGGAATCTTGCCTCCTTCGGCCCGCAGGTAGATCGGCTGGACGTAAATGAGCGACTCCTCAATCGGAATCACCAGAAGGCTGCCCCTGATAACCTCAGAGCCTCTCTGATCCCAGAGGGAAATTTGACGGGAGATATCTGCGTCCTGGCTAATGCGGTTGGTAATCTGTTTGGGTCCAAAGACCAGCTTTTGCTTGGGAAAACGATACACCACGAGCTCGCCGTAAAATTCTCCATCATTGCGCGCCACCATCCAGGCTGACAAATTGTCTTTACCGCGCGGAGTAAAAGGAATCATTAAAATAAACTCCTCCTGCTCTTCCCCGGGCAGTTTCATAATCATATGTCTCATCATTGGGTCAGCCTGCGTTCCGCTTGTAATAATCGGAATCTGCCACTGATCTTCTTTGTTGTAGAAAATCTGCGCCTTATCCATGTGATACACTGTATAAAGTCTGGTTTGATAAGCGAATAAATCTTCCGGGTATCTGATGTGAGCTCTTAGATCACTGCTCATCTCGTCAAGCGGCAAAAACGAATCCTTAAAAATCTTGGCATAGGTTCTAATAACGGGATCGTCTTTGTCTGCGATATAAAATGTCATTCTGCCGTCATAAGCGTCAATCACCACCTTAACCGAATTTCTGATATAGTTGATGCTCCTCCCCGGCAAAGAACCAAACGCATCTCTGACCAGCTCAGCATACGGATAGCGGTCCGAAGTGGTATAGGCATCATAAATCCACTTCAGCTCGCCCTCTTTGGTGACGACCATATAAGGATCGTGGTCCAGGCGCAGGAAGGGCAGAACCCGCCTGACTCTCTCCTCAATATCGCGGTAATACATTATTCTTGAATCTTGAGTGATGTCGTTGGACAAAAGAATTTTCAATGATCCGAATCTCAGAGCAAACAGCGCCTTGCGGAAAATTGATTTAATTTTTACGCCCCCCTCACCTGTATAGTTTGCAAAGACATTTTCCTCGCCTGAGGGATAATTAAACTCTTTGGCTCTGGTGTTGACCACCACCCAGTCGCTGGCCAGCTCTCCGTAGTATATTTCCGGCCTGTTCACTACCAGAGATTCTACGCTGGAAGAAGGCGGCAAATCTTTCAAGAACAGCACTGGCAGACCCTCTGGCGTCACTTCATTAACCGGACTCAAAGTAAGTCCAAAGCCGTGAGTAAAAGTCAGGCGCTCGTTGATAAAAGTACGCTGAGGCAGACTGGCCGAATCAAGCTCCCGGGGAGAGAGCAAAACCTGACGGTAGTCACCGTTCAGGCGGTAGCGGTCATTGTCAATGGAAACAAAATTATAGTAGGTGCGGATTTCCTGCAGCTGGCCAAATGTGTCAAGCAAAGGCTCACGATCCCAGAGTCGGACATTTTTAATGGTCAATTGATTATTGTTGATATCTGACATAGTAAGCACTGCCTCACCGGTAAGATCGCGCTCCGCCACCTTGTCTAAAGCAAAAGCCTTTCGCGTGGCCGCAATGTTGTGCTCAATATAAGGAGTTTCTTTAACCAGCTCATTTGGCAAAACCACGAATTTTTGCAGAACAATCGGGTAAGCCCAGCCGCCCAAAATAGAAACCACAACATAGATACCAACAGCTAAAACAATGAAGCGGTAGCCCGGTTTAAAAATATTTACCACAGTCAGCGCGGCTGCGGCTACGGCTACAAAAATGAGTATGTTCAAAAACGGCAAAACAGCGTGAATATCAGTAAAGCTGGCGCCAGTAAATGGTCCTGTAGAACTATAAAGCAAAGAGGGGATGCTGACAGCATAAATCTTAAGGGCTGTCAAAACAAACAAAAGAGTGACGAGAATTGACAGATGAACCTTTGCCGGCTTTTCCATGAATAAAGATTTCAGAGCTCCTGCGCCAGGAGCTGGTTGTTTTAAGGCAATAGCGCCCCGCAATGCATAGCTGATAGCAATACCGATCAGAGACGCAATAATAACCCAAAATCCCAGCCCGACTAAAAACTGAATAAACGGCAGGTCAAAGAAATAAAAAGCAATATCACGGCCAAATATAGGATCTGCCGTGTTAAAAGGCACTGCGTTAAAATACTTAAGTACCGTCTCCCAACCGCCAGCTCCAATCAGACCAGTCAAAAATCCGAGTATCAGCGAAACCGGCAAGATGAATTTATCAACATATCTCCCTGCATCCAATTCTTTAATCCTGATGGTCTCTCCATGCTCGCCTTTGCGCTCGCCTCGCTGAAGCTCCGGCGAAGCGGGCAGGTGGATAGCCAGCGGCTTTGACGCAACAAGTCGTTTCGCCAGCCATAGATTGCCGTAGATGATAAAAAAGCTAAAAATCCCCACTCCCAATCCCAAAAAAATCTTGGCGCCAAGAATAGTGGTGAAAATATTGCTAAAGCCAATTTCTTCAAACCAGTACCAGTCAGTCAGCAGTCGAAAAAGGCTGGGCACTGTAAAAACAGCTAGAAACACCAAGCTGTAGATGATGTAAGAAATAAGACGTTTGGGGATCATATTTTCATTATATCAAAAAACCGCCCCCAGAGCCAGAAACTTCGTTTCGGTACGGGGCATGCTTCTCCTTCAATGCCATTCAGGATAGGTTGGCGATTGATAAAAAGAATTACGTATTAAATTACGTAATTTATTACGTAATTTAATTTTTCTGAGGTAGGAATCTTACTGCTTCTTTATTTTTTTAATCAACAAATGTTAAGGCTTTTCCTCGCTGAGTCCCACGGCCAGTTCTTCCAATTCTATTAATATAATCATCGTACGTTTCCGGAATTTCGTAGTTAATAACGTGCGTAACATCATCAATGTGTAACCCACGTGCAGCAACATCAGTTGCCACCAAAGCCTGCACACGATTCTTCTTAAAGTTTAACAAAGCTCGTTTTCGCTGTGCCTGCGTTTTATCGCTATGAATAGATTCTACTTTTAACCCACGTCGTGTCAATGTGCGTGACAAATTTTCTACTCCGCGTTTTGTTCGTCCAAACACCAAAACTTTTTTAAATTCGTTGTTTTGTAATAAATCGTGTAACACGTCTACCTTGTTTAAACCACGAACCCGCACAATATCTTGTTCAATACTTTCTGGAGTTTCTGCTGTTTTTACAGAAATTGTACTTGGATTTTTTAAGAAGTCATTAATAAGCACCTCTATCTTTTTTGACATAGTTGCAGAAAAACAAAGCGTTTGCCGCTCTTCTGACACATGAGTCATTAGGAGCCGAATATCGTTTACAAACCCCATATCGAGCATTCGATCTGCTTCATCGAGTACTACTATATGCACTCCATTCAGTATGAGAGTGCCTCGCTTTACTAAATCAATAAGACGCCCTGGAGTACCAATAATAAAATTACTTTTATACCGCAATTTTCGAATTTGTATCCTTATGTGTTCTCCCCCTATACACGTTATGGAATATACACGCATGTGTTTCGTAATTCTCTGGAGCTCTTGTTCTATTTGCAGCGCAAGTTCCCGAGTAGGAAGTACAACAAGAATTTGTTCATGCGGATTTTGTAAGACCTTCTCAATAAGCGGAATAAGAAACGCTGCCGTTTTCCCGGTTCCCGTATTCGAAAGTCCAACCACGTCTTTTCCCTGAAGAATAGAAGGAATAGTTTTATCTTGAATAGGAGTTGGTTGTGTATATCCCTTCTGTTCAATAGAGTATAACAATGTAGAGTTTAGCTCAAAGTCTGCAAATGAATGTTCCGGCATAGACACCTCTTCTGAAACATATGAAGCTACTGTTTTATTAATAAAAGAAGAGATATCAAGCTTTGGACTTTTTGACCTGCCCTTTCTTGTTGCAAATTGTGAACGCCCACCACGAAATCTACCACCTCTCTTTGAGTGACCAAATCTTGTGTGTTGTGTAGATTTTCCATGTGCCCACCATACGGGTGTTCTTTGATTATACATATTGTTTATTTTTGAGCGGAGCGAGAAAACAAGGTTCTTGAGCCTAAAGCGAAAGGTTCTTATTTTCTCGTTTTACTCTTGTGCGATCTGTTTCTGTAAGATATTTCTTTCGTAACCTTACGCTTTCAGGCGTTACTTCTAGATATTCGTCTTTATCCATTATCTCCAAGCCAGTTTCAATGGTTATAATTCGAGGAGGCGTAAGATTAATAGCATCGTCAGCAGCGGCAGCTCGCACATTGGTGAGATGCTTTCCTTTGGTTGGATTTACCGTCATTTGCCCTCCTTTTGCTGTGTTTCCAATTACCATACCCTCATACACTTCGGTGTTTTCTTTAATATACAAGGTACCTCTGGTTTGCAAGTTATCGAGCGAATAGGCCAATACTTTGCCGGTTACTCCAGAAATCATCGACCCCACTTTTCTATGTGCAATTTCTCCCGTGTATGGACGGTATCCAATAATCCGACTTGCTAAAATTCCGTTTCCTTTCGTATCTATAATAAATTGGTTTCGATATCCGAATAAACCACGGCTCGGACCTGTAAACTGCATAAAAGAACGGCCTTTTTGTAGTTCCATATGTACCAGTTGCGCTCCACGAGAACTTAACTTTTCAATAACTGCTCCCTGAAACTCTTTTGGTACATCTGCTATAATTTCTTCAAAGGGCTCATGCTTTTTGCCGTCAATTTTTTTTATAATGACCTGGGGCTGAGAAACCTGGAGTTCATACCCTTCTCTACGCATGTTTTCGATAAGAATAGCTATATGTAATTCCCCTCTTCCATATACGACAAATCGTTCGGCCGACTGCGTGTCAAAATCTATTTTTAATCCTACGTTTACCTCAAGCTCTTTTTCTAAACGCTCTCGAAGCTGTCTACTTGTTCCAAACTTTCCTTCGCGTCCAGCGAACGGAGAGTCGTTCACTAAAAACGTAAGTTCAATAGTGGGTTCGTCTACGGCAATAGCATCTAAAAGTTCGGCTTCCGCCGAATCTGCAACAGTGTCTCCGATGTATACGTCAGACAATCCGGCAACAATAGCAATATCTCCCGCTTCAACGGTTTGTGCATCTTTTCTAGCAACTCCCTCAAATGTAAATAGTTTTGTTGCCTTATGGCTTGTAGTTTGCCCAGAACCATACGATTCTGGACTAGTCCCGCCCCGACTGGTGCGGGGCCCAGAATGCTTTTTTACATATACAGTATCTCCAACATTAATACTGCCACTATACACACGAACAATTGCGAGTCGCCCCAAAAAATTGTCGTATGCCAAACTAAAAGACTGAGCACGAAACGGCTTGTCACTATCTTTTGAAGCTACTGGCACATGCTCTAAAATTACGTCTAATACCGGAGTGATATCTTTTGCTTCGCCAGCAAGGTTGCGTTTTGCAATCCCATCTCTTGCAATGGCGTATACCACTGGAAAATCGAGCTGGCTGTCGCTCGCTCCAAGCTCTGCAAATAATTCAAAGACCTCGTTGTGTACACGATCCGGGTTTGCTGCTGGTTTATCGATTTTGTTAATTACTAATATGGGTCGCAACCCAAGCTCCAAAGACTTTTTTAATACAAAACGAGTTTGCGGCATTGGGCCTTCTTGCGCATCTACCACCAACAAGACTGAATCAATAGAGCGCAATACTCTCTCTACCTCAGAACCAAAATCTGCGTGGCCCGGCGTATCTACAATGTTAATTTTGGTATCTTTATATAGTACGGCAGCATTCTTTGAGTAAATCGTAATTCCACGCTCTTTTTCAAGCGTGTTTGAGTCCATGCTTACTTCACTATCTGCGGCACCTGTTTGCCGTAAAATAGCGTCGGTAAGTGTTGTTTTCCCATGATTAACATGGGCGATAATAGCGATATTTCGAATTTCCATATTGGCAAATTTAGCCTAATGAAGGGTTTGAGCCCTAAATTTGTTTCGCTCGTTCGGAAATACAAAAGCAAGCTTTTGAATCTCTCTCGCTCGCTCACAAATAAAAAATCTCCTCGATAATATAAGGAGATCACGGCAGCTCCGCGAACTAGCGAAACCACAAACAGTTCTCGTAGTTTTGTCTCCCTGCCAAGCCGCATCGACGGCTTCTCTAATCGAACGCCTTTAACAGTATCATATTTGATCCCGCCTGTCAAGGATGGCATTTCCATTTAATTGCTCTATCCCTTCGACAGGCTCAGGGTAAGCAAAAAATCGCCTTCTTGGCGATTTTTTTTATTTAGTAGGGTGGTATAACGGACCAGATTAAAAAGACTTGACTTATTAATGCTAACGAGTATAATGACACCAGACTTGTAAGTTGAGGTATCTTAAAGTAAGTCTTTGATAGTTTCAAAAAATTAACGAGGGCCAAAATAAGTAGGGCGACTTAAGAGTCATCCTTCGACAAACTCAGGATAACCTTGGGCAATGTCGAAAGGTCATAAAGGTCGCTTTTTCTTTTAACATAATTCTATTAAGTTCATGGCCTTTAAAAAATTTGAGTCCAGTGGAGATTTCCCTCGAAAGATGTTTCAGGGAGATTGGAAATGTTCTGAATGTGGAACTGCAATAACCGAACTCCCATTTGAACCATCAGGAGACAGACCGCTTTACTGCAGAGACTGTCACGCAAAACGAAGAAATCAAAACTTCGGACGCTAATCTAAAATAAGAAACCGAGCACATAGTTTTATGTGCTCGGTTTCTGTTTTGATTCCAGTAAAAGGAAGTTCAGCCTTCTTGGCGATTTTTTTGTTTGCTCCGGCGGTAGGATTCGAACCCACAACCTAGTGCTTAACAGGCACCCGCGCTACCATTGCGCCACGCCGGATCGTAATTTTATTTTAAATTAAAAGTGTAGAAATTTCAAATGAAATTTTAATATCCTTTCAATTTTTTCAAACTTCGGTGTTCTCTGATTCTCTCTAAGGATTTGGCTTCGATCTGTCTAATTCTTTCTCTGGTCACTCCAAATTCCTGGCCAACTTCTTCTAAAGTATGAGTTATTCCATCATCTAAACCAAATCTCATTGCCAAAATCTTTTGTTCTCTGGGAGTCAAATCAACCAGAATTTCCTCTAATCTTTCGCGAAGCAAGGTTCTGGCAGCTGTCACAGAGGGAGAAATTTCTTTCTCATCTTCAATAAATTCAGCCAAAATACTATCTTCGTCATCTTCACCAACTGGTGTTTCCAAAGACACGGTTTCCTGAGAAATTTTCATTATATGATGAACTTTCTTTGGCTCAATGCCCATTTCAGCAGCAATCTCCTCTGGTAAGGGCTCCCTGCCCAAATCTTGCAACAACCTTCTTTTCACCTGGCTAAATTTGGAAATGGTCTCCACCATATGAACTGGGATTCGGATGGTTCTTGCCTGGTCAGCCAAAGCCCTAGTAATTGCTTGTCTAATCCACCAGGTGGCATAGGTTGAAAATTTATAACCTCTTCTCCAGTCGAACTTTTCCACTGCCCGGAAAAGACCAAGGTTTCCCTCTTGAATTAAATCTAACAGAGTTAAATTGGGAGATCTCCCAATATATCTTTTAGCAATCGATACCACCAATCTTAAATTGGCCTGAGCTAATTTTTTCTTAGCTCCTGTATCTCCTTTTTCAATTTTCTTTGCCAATTCCTTTTCTTCAGCTGCAGTTAAAAAGGAAACTTTCCCAATTTCTCTCAAATACATCTGCACTGGATCAATTTTTCCTTCCGAAACTCTTTGGCGTTGGCGAACCTCAGGTTTTTCCTCCACTTCTAGAAATTCTCTGGCCTCTTTAAGTTTAATTCCCCTTCTCTCTAAATGCTCATAAAGGCTTTCTAAACCCTCGATATCTCTTTCTATTTCAGGAAAGGTTGATAGAATCTCAGAAAAAGTTAAAAATCCCCTTTCTTCCCCTTTTTTAATTAAGGGCTGAAGTTTCTCTGCGGTGACTATTTTTCTCTTAAAGCGAACTCTTTTTATCTTTTTTTTCCTCCTCGTTTTTCCTTTTTTTCCAGTCTTTCTTTTCTTTCTTAATTTTCTCTTTTTTATTTTCTTTGTCTTTTTTCTTTTTTTTACCATGTATTTTATCAACTCTCCAATTTTTGAGATAGTTGATTAAATCTCTGAATGAGTAAATTGACTTTTTGAGAATCTTTTGCTTCTTCAGCTTTCTTTATCTCCTGAGAGATCTCATCGAGTTTTCCTTTTATTTGAAGGGAATTAATCTCTCTCAAACAAATTTGAATTTCTTTTTCTGGCGCTATTTCATCCGTCTCGAGGTCTGCCTTCAAAAAAAGATAGTTGAAAAAATCAAGTGATTCTGGAGAAATTTTTCCTTTAAGATCAAAATTAGGATTTTTTTTGAGAGACATTAAAATTTCTCTTGCTCTTTCAGTGAAAAGTTCAAATTTTTTCTCCTCAATTAAGTTTAAAACGGGGGGAGATTTCAAAATGAGAGTCAAAGTTTTTTCCTCCAGCATTTCTTGACGAGTTTTTTGTTTTAATTGGTTTACATCTTCATCAATTACTGGAAAATCTGTAAATTTTGAAGAAGGGCTTTTCTTTAACTCCTCAGAAATTGCCTCTTCTTTTACTTCTAAATCTTTAGCTAACTGCGAAATCCAATGATATTTTTCAATCTTATTTGGAATTCTTTTTATAACTGGTAAAAGAATCTTTGAAATTTCTTTTTTCCCTTCTGCCTCTCTCTTGTCAAATTTAGAGAAAGCGTTATTAAAATAAAATTTTAAAATTGATTTAGCGTCTGAAATCAATTTTCTCCATTTTTTTGAATCTTTAGATATGATATCTGCTGGGTCTGAATCTTTTTCCATGGTAATCACTTTGATGTTAAATCCTCGAGCCTGGGCTAAATCTATTCCTCTTTTTGTAGCCGTATCCCCGGCTACATCCATATCAAAAGCAGTCAATAAATTTTCTGAATATCTTCTGAGAATCTTTACTTGATAGGGAGTTAAAGCAGTTCCTGAAGTAGCTACCGCATTTTCAAAGCCAGTCTGATGAGAAAGAATGACATCTAAGTAGCCTTCAACTAAAATACAAAAATCTTTTTTCCTAATTTCCACCCTGGCTTTATCTAAACCGTATAAAACTTGGCTTTTATCATAAAGCAGGGTGGAAGGAGTGTTGAGATATTTTGCTTCATCTTGAGCCCCTTCTAAAATCCTTCCGCCAAAACCAATCACCTGGGAATTTAAATCAAATATTGGGAAAATTATTCTTCCCCGAAAGCGATCATAACTTGTGGAAGCGGATTCACGCTGATCTATACGCTGATGGAAGCTTTTATCTTCTTCTTTCTTGACGGCGAGGCCAGCCTTCACTACCTCTTCTCTACTGTATCCTTTGCCAGCCAAAAAATCAGACAAACCCTGCCAGGAATCGGGAGCATACCCTAAGCGCCATTTTCTTATTGAATCTTCCTTCAGTCCTCTTTTTAGAAGATATTTCTTGACAGATCTGCCAGTTTTGCTCCCTTCAAGATATCGCTCAAAAAACCGGCAAGCCAATTCACAAATTTCATAAAGCCTTTGGCGTTCCGTTTTGAGTTTTGGGTCTTGCCTTCTCAATTCCACTCCCGCTCTCTGAGCTAAAATTCGCAGGGCATCGCCAAATTCCACTCCTTCGATCTCCATCACAAAATTGAAAATTGAACCTCCTTTTCCGCAACCAAAACAATGCCAAATTTGCCGAGCTGGAGAAACAAAAAGAGAAGGAGCTTTTTCTGAATGAAAGGGACAGAGAACCTTGAAATTAGCTCCGGCTTTTTGAAGCCTAATGTAGTTTTGAACTACCTCGACAATATCCAGGCGATTTTTTATTTCATCAATAGGAGAAGAAATCATAAATAAGGAGCACGAGCCGAAGGGGCGAGTGTGGATGTTCTATTTTAAAATATGATATAATAAGATTAACAAAATTTTAGCCAAAAAGCAATATTAATTAATTCGTAAGGCTTATGAAAATTTTGCAAATAGCTCCCCTTTGGATCCCGATTCCCCCGATTACTTATGGAGGAACTGAGCTAGTTATTTCCTGGTTAACCGAGGAATTGATAAAAAGAGGACATGATGTCACCCTTTTAGCTTCGGGTGATTCTAAAACTTCAGCCAAGCTCATTCCTATCTGGCCAAAGTCCCTTTGGCGAGCCAATCTATCTGCTCCCCATGCTGTTTTTGCTTTAATTTATGAAAAGTTAGCTCAAATCCAAGAGGACTTTGATATCATTCATGACCACTGTGAATTCTATACTGCTCCCTTTGTCCCTTTTTTGAAAAGACCTCTGGTGTCAACTATCCATCATCCAATGTATGAAGAATTAATCATTTTATTTAAAAAATTTCCCAAAATAAATTTTGTAGCAGTTTCTAAAGATCAGAGAAAATCGGCTCCGGGAGTAAATTTTGTCAAAACCATTTATCATGGCTTACCAATTAGCCAATACCCCTTCAATCCTCAACCGAAAGATTATCTTTTATGGTTATCGAAAATATTCCCTGAAAAAGGGCCAGCAGAAGCCATAGAAGTTGCAAAACAGGCAAAGGAGAAACTGATTGTGTCTGGAAATATTTTGAAGGAGTATGGAGATTATTTTGAATACCGATTGCAACCCTTAATCGATGGGGAACAAATTCAATTTGTAGGAGCATCAGACTTTGAGAAAAAAATTGACCTTTTTAGAAATGCTACAGCCTTTTTGTATCCAGTTAGAAGACCAGAACCCTTCGGGCTAGTGGTAATTGAAGCCATGGCCTGTGGCACTCCAGTTATTGCCTATAAAACAGGGGCAATGTTAGAACTCATTAAAGATGGAAAAACCGGTTTTTTAGTTAATACCCAGGAAGAGATGGTTAAGGCATTGAAGAAAGTAGATCAAATCGATAGAATTGCCTGCAGGAGGCATGTGGCGAGAAAATTCTCACTCAAAAAAATGGTTAATAAATACGAGGCTCTTTACTATACCATTGTAAAAAATTTTAAGAAAAATTATGAAAAAAAAGCTTAAAATTGCACAAATCGCTCCCTTGTGGTTTTCTATCCCTCCAGAAAAATACGGAGGAATTGAGAGAATTATTTCTTCTTTAACTGAGGAGTTGGTCAGAATGGGTCATGATGTTACCCTTTTTGCTTCTGGCGACTCAAAAACAAGGGCGAAATTAATCTCGGTTTATCCAGAAGCTTTAATAAAAGCTGAGTACAATTGGCAAGACCCCGTTTGGAATTTAGAAAATTTATCTGAAGTTTTAAAAAAAGCAAATGATTTTGATATTTTACACTCTCATTTAGATTTCTGGACCTTGTCTTTTCAAGATTTAACTAAAACTCCAGTCCTGCACACTTTACACAATCAACTTTATAAAGCTTCGATAACCAGAGAGGGTGAAAGGAAACCAACCAGAATCCAAATCTTTGAAAAACACAGAAAAGAAACATTAGCTGTTTTTATTTCGAAGTCGCAAAGGTCAAAATCGGCGGTAAAATTTCCTACAAGCTGGGTAATTTATAATGGGATAGATATCTCTCAATTTAAATTTAATCCAAAACCGCAGGATCATTTTATCTGGATTGCAAGAATTGATCCTTTTAAGGGAATTGAGAATGCTATTTTAGCTTGTAAAAAAACTGGAGCAAAATTATTGTTAGCCGGTAGACTTGATCCAAATAAAGAAGAGTATTTTCAAAAGAAAATTAAACCTCATCTTTCACGAAAAATTAGATACGTAGGAGAATTAAGCCAAAAAGAACTTTCCGGTTTTTATGGATCAGCTCGAGCCCTTCTTTATCCCATTGAGTGGGAAGAACCATTTGGATTAGTTATGGTGGAAGCTATGGCTTGTGGGACTCCAGTGATTGTCTTTGATCGAGGTTCTGCCAAAGAAGTAGTTAAAGATAGGAAAACCGGTTTTGTGGTTAAAAATATAAAGGGAATGATAAAAGCAATGAAAAAAATTGACCAAATTGATAGATTAAAATGTAGAGAGAGAGTAAAAAATCATTTCTCTTATCAAAAAATGGTTGCAGAGTACGAAAAGCTTTACTATAAACTTATTAAAAAATGAGGAAACTCCGAATTGCCACAATGATAACTGGTCGTTACACTTGTCCTCCGCCAAAAGGAGTAATTTATGCTCCCATGGTAATTGCCAAAGCCATAGCTGAAGGATTAGTAAAAAAGGAACATAAAGTATTTTTCTTCAGTCCAGAAGGTTCAAATATAAAAGTAACGAAAATAATTTCTGGAGAAATGAAACCCCTTGAGGGCAAAAAAGAACACCAAATTCTTCAAGGTCCGATGATCCGGGAAAGAGAAAGAGAGAAAATTAAAAATTTATGGGATCAATATTTAATTTCCTTGATTTATCGAGAGGTCCTGAAAGGAAAATATGATTTAATTCATATTCACCCAGTAGATAGAGCTCTTCCTTTTGGCCTATCGTTTGGGAATATCCCCGTAGTTTATACCCTCCACGACCCTATTTATCCCTGGAGAAGAGATATTTTTCGAATGTTTCAAAGCAAAAATCAATATTTTATTTCTATTTCCAATACTCAAAGGAAGCCAGCTCCTCATTTAAACTGGATAGCTACAATTTATAATGGTATCGATTTAAAGTATTTTCCTTTTAACCCAAAACCGAAAAATCAAACTTTATTTTTAGGAAGAATTTTGCCAACCAAAGGACCAGATATTGCGATTAAGGCAGCTAAGCGGGCTAAAGCAAAACTAATTATTGCTGGGAGTCCAAATAGAGGAGATTTCTGGAAAAATAAAATTAAACCTCTTTTAGGAAAAAATATTCAATATGTAGGCAATATCCCCTATCAAAAAACTTATAAATATTATGGAGAATCCAAGGTAAGTTTATGTCCAGTTCAGTGGGAAGAACCTTTTGGCTTAACTTTTATTGAATCAATGGCTTGCGGAACTCCGGTAATTGCCTTTGATCGAGGTGCAGCGAGAGAAGTGATTAAAGATGGGGAAACTGGTTTTATTGTAAAAAATATCGATGAAATGGTAAGGGCAATAAAAAAAATCGACAAGATTTCACGGAGAGATTGTCGAGCGTGGGTAGAACAGAATTTTACAATTAAAAAAATGGTGGACGAGTATGAAAAAGTCTTTTTTAAGATTTTGAAACGAGGAAATTAAGCAAAGCTCCTGAGGTCCAGGCCTGAGGATAACAGGCTTTAGGAATCTCGACTATTTTTCTATCCACTACTCCATAAAGTTCAGGTAAATATCCTAATGTTTGATAAGCCTTGAAAATGGCTTTTTTTATTTTTTGACATTCCTTTTGATATCCCAGCTTTTTCAATCCCTGGGCGATTATCCAATTATCATGAGGCCAGATAGAACCCAATTGATAACTAAGGGGATCGAAATTGGATTCCTTGATTGAATGAGTTCTGATGCCAAAAGAAGTCCAAAGGTCTTTTTGAAAAATTCTTTTAACCACTAATTTTTCTTTATCTTTTTCTAGAATTCCAGTAAATAATAAATGACCGGGATTTGAGGTAATTACCCTTATTTTATTTTTTTGGGCGTCTAAAGCTAAAGCAAAATACTTTTCCTTTTTTAACCAAAATTTTCGATTAAAAACTTTTTTCAATCTTTTTGCTCTTTTCAAAAAATCTTTTGCCAAATTATTTTTCTTTAAAATCTTAGCCAGGTTAGCTCCATATTTCAGAGCTAAATATTGATACCCCTGAACTTCTACAATGGCCACAGGTGATTGAATCTTCAAGTTTTCTTTCGACGTATCTTTCCAGCCCTGATGATAAAGGCCGTTGGGATTTTTCCTCTCATATTCCAAAAACAAATCCTGATCTGAATCTCCGTATTTCTCCATCCATTCAAGGGCAGTTAAGATATTTTTCCAATATCTCTTAAGAAATTTTTTATCACCTGATTTTTTAAAGTAGAAATAAAAAATAATCACAAATAAAGGGGTAGAGTCGACCGAAGCATAATAAGGAAAGGGTACCTTCGTAAGGTCTGGATTCCATTTTAATTTCCAGTGAGTTTCGTGAATTATCTTGCCTGGTTCTTCTTCACTTTGCTTATCGATTTTCTTTCCTTGAAGGAAAGCTAAGGTTTTTAAGGTCTGACGACAGATGTCAGGTTGAATAGGTAAAAGCTGCCAAGAAGTTATAAGAGAATCACGACCAAAAAACCGGTCATAACGAGGGAGACCGGCTTGAATCAATCCCCTTTCATCTTTTAAGCTTTCTATTTCTTCCAGTAGTTGCTTTTTAATCTTTGAAATTGTTTTCACACTCCTTTATTTTTCCCATTTTCCTCTCGGCCAGACTGTAATTTGCGGAAATGGAATTTCAATTCCTTCTTTATCAAAGGCAATTTTTATTCTTTTTCTGAGCTCCCCGGTTACATCCCACTGCCTTAAGGGTTTCGTATCACCCAAAATTTTGATGATAATGGCTGAATCTGCAAAATCATCTACTCTCAAAAATTGAGGAGGTTTTAAAATATCTTTTTTCCATTGAGGATCTTCAGCCAATCCCTGCCCCACTTTGTTAACCACTTTAATCACCTTTTCCAGATCTGAACCATAGGCTATCCCAACATTTAAATTAACCCTGGAAAATCCTTTCGACAAATTAGAGGCTTTTTTTATTTCACCATTTGGAACATGATGGACTATACCATCTAAATCTCTCAAAATAGTTCTTCTTAAATTTATATCTTCCACCAGTCCGCAGGTATCTGCCACGCAAGCCACATCTCCTACTCGGTATTGATCTTCTACAATAATAAACAAACCTGAGATTAAATCTCGAATTAAATATTGACCTCCAAAACCAAAAGCTAATCCTGCCACTCCAGCTAAAGCTAAAAGGGGGCCAATATTTACCCCAAGCTCAGAAATAATCATCAATCCTGCCATTATCCAGATGATTACGCCTACCGCTCCCCCTAAAACTCCTGTTAAGGTTTTTGATCTTTTTTCTAAAGCTTGCCCATCTCTAATTTTATAGGTTTGCCCGACAAAACTTTTAACTAATTTCGCAATAAAAATTTTAGCAATTCGATTTATGAGCCAGGCTCCAATTAAAATTAAAATTATTTTTACCCCATGAGATAAAAACCAGGGAGTTAAATTTTGAAGAATGTTTTGGAAATTAATAGGCATAAAATGGCCTCTGGCGAAAGATCAAGATTGAACTCTTAAATCTTTCCTCCCCATTGTTTGACGGGGTAGCTTTTGCCTTCCACCAGATTTTTTAAAGGAAGGAATAATGGGTTTGGTAAATCATTAGCTTTAAACCACCCAATTTCTTTCATCCGATGGTTTTCCATAATTTGTGGCTCACCCTTAAGGTATTTGGCCTCTAGAAATATCGTAATGTAATGCCTGTTCTCTTCTTTCATTATATCATTGGTAATAGCATAAAATTCTATTTCTCCAACTTCAACTCCTGTTTCTTCGCGCACCTCACGACATGCACAATCTTCTAATGTTTCATTCCATTCAAGATGACCGCCTGGCAACGACCATGTATTCTCTCCATGAGACCCGATGCGTTTTTGCAACAGAATCTTATCACCATTCCTTACAATAATACCCACTCCGATTTTAGGTAATGGTTTATCCATATTTTTCCTTGATTTAACTATCAGGCGAAGCTCGTCTTCGCTAAAGCTTCAGCGAGCGAAGGCGGAGGGGACAGGATTCGAACCTGCAAGGGAATTTCTTCCCGCTGGTTCTCCAAACCAGTGCCTTACCATTCGGCGCACCCCTCCCTTGTTTTTTAAAGTCTCAAGTAAGGAGGATCTATCTTGGCAATCTGGAAATCATCTGAAAAATGAAAGGATGCTGGGCAGCAAATTTATAACTTAATAACTTTAAAACTTTCAGAAAATCTAAAATTTCTTCTCTTAAGGGTTCAGGCCCCACAAAAATCTCCCAAAATTCCTCAGCTATTTTTTTAATAAAATTATTAAAAATTTCGTAGTCTTTTCTTTGTTTCAGGTATTCAATAATTTTTTTAAATTCTCCTCGATCCAGCCAAATCCCAAGGCATAAACTACAGAGATCAATTTTTATACCGGATTCACCATAATTCACTTCATACAAAGGTAATCTATCAAAAGGACAAAGTTTCTGATTCCGAGAAATTTTAAATTTTTCCCTTTCTTTCCAAAGATCAATATCTAGCCACGTTAAATTCTTATCTTTTTCATCTTTAGCTAATCTGAGTTCTTCCTCTTCAAAAAAAATTCCAAGGCATTTTGGACAGTAATCAACTTCCACTCCATAGAAAATGGCTTTTTCTAAATTAATTTTACAAGAAGGGCAAAGCACAATAAAAATTTAAAAAATTAAAAATCTAAAAATAATTTTTAAGTTTTTAGATTTTTAACCCCTGAAGGGCTTTAATTCTCTCTTCAACCGGAGGATGGGTCATAAAAAGTTTGTGGAGCCAGAAGGTTTTTTCTCTTCCCCGAAAGGGATTAGCAAAATATAAATGGGCAGTGGCATCGTTAGCCACTTTTAAAGGTCTGGGATCTTGAGAAATTTTTTCCAAAGCTCTGGCCAAACCTTCTGGGTATCTTGTCAAAAGAGCTCCTGAAGCATCAGCTAAAAACTCTCTTTTTCTGGAAATTGCCAATTTAATCAAGATAGCAAAAAGCGGAGCTAAAATTGCCAGAGCCAAAGCAATCAGAATCACAACTCCACCACCCTGGCGATTTCTTCCGCCAATTCCTCCCCAAAAACTAATTCGAAAGAAAAAGTCAGTCATAATAACTACCATTCCCACCAAAACTACAATAATCGTTGAAAGTAAGATGTCTTTGTTTCCAATATGGGATAATTCATGAGATATAACTCCTTCAAGTTCCACTCTTTCTAATCTTTCCAGTAATCCCCGAGTTACAACCACCACAGCTTTCTTTGGATTTCTTCCGGTAGCGAAGGCATTAGGCTGGTCCTCATTAATTATATAAATTTTTGGAAGGGGAAGGCCAGCAGTGATTGAAAGATTCTCAACGATTCGATAGAGTTCAGGATTATCTTTCTTTTGAATAGGTTTTGCTTTTGCCATTGCCAAAACAATCTTATCAGAATACCAATAGCTGAAAAAACTCATTAGAATGCTTAAAACAACAGCTATCCACAAAATTAATGAAGTTTGTAAAAAATAAGAAATCAGCCAACCTAAGGCAATAATAAAAAGAAAAAAGAAAGTTAAATAAAGCCAGGTTTTCCGGATATTTGATTCAGCGTGAGTATATAACGTCGGCATAGCCTCCTAAAATCCTAAATCCTAAGCACGAAATCCTAAACAATATCTAAACCCCAATTTCCCAAATCTCAAACGGTTTAGAATTTGTGATTTCGAATTTGGAATTTGTTTAGAATTTAGAATTTCGGATTTAGAATTTGACCTTGACTGATTCTCTGGCTGCTGTTTCCTCTTCTAGTTCAAAAAATTCTTCTCTTTTGAATCTAAAAAGGCTGGCAATTACTTTATCTGGTAAGCTTTGAATTTTGATATTGTATTCACGGACATTACTGTTATAAAATCTCCTGGCAGCTTGAACTTTATCTTCGGTATCACGGAGTTCTCTTTGTAGTTCCAAAAAATTCTCTGAAGCTCGCAATTGAGGATAATTTTCAGAAACGGCAAAGAGGGTCTTAAGAGCGCCTGTTAACATATTTTCTGCTTTCGTATGCTCAGCTGGGGTTTGAGCTCCCATTGCTTTAGTTCTAGCTTCCGTAACTTTTTCAAAAACCTCTTTTTCATGGGCAGCATACCCCTTGGCCGTCTCAACTAAATTTGGGATTAAGTTATATCTCCTTTTCAACTGGACATCAATATCTGCCCAAGCTTCCCTCACTCTCGTTCTTAATTTAACCAAGGTATTATAAAGAAAAACAAGCCAAAAGATTAACAAAAGGCCGATTACCGGTAAATTAATCGCCCAACTAATTTTCCCAAAAAGGCCGCTTACCCACAAAACAATAATGGTTAAGGCAATAAGGATCGTAAAAATTGCTTCCACAATTTTGTAATTATTATTAAGAAATATTTAATCGACCTTTTACTTATTATCTACCACAGCCCCACTGTCCACGTTTAAGGTAGAATTACTTCTATTATAGATTCTTTAAAATTTTTTTCAACTAAAAGCGGCGGCAAAGCCGCCGCTTTGGAAAAACTATATCGAGAAGGGCTTTCCCTATTTTGAAGGACTTTTTTAGTTTTATTGGAAGAATACTTTAGCGGGTAACTGAAATTATTGGAGCAGCTCCGTTTTCTGACTGAGCACTGGGAGCAACGATAGTCACTCGGCCCGTAGTGGCATCTTGGGAAATAGTGTAACCAGTATCATAGCCAGTACAAGGCGGCGTAGTTGGTGCAACACCAGCGGTGGGATCTGAAGGCATGGAGCCAATATATGTTGGGACAAGACAATCACAAATATCGGCTTCGTCAGTAAGTGGATCTGCATCATCTGCTTTTATTGGTTCAGCTGTTGTAGGAAGGACCTCAGGACAAGTCCAGATTCCTCTCCCGTCCACAACATTCTGGGAAACAGCATTCAAGGTAGTATTAACATCTGCAAAGCGTACGGCATTGTTGGTTTTGGCAAATTGTCGAGCAGGGTTAATTGCTACAATAGCTATTGCAACTAAGACTGCTATAATTCCAATGACAATCAAAAGTTCGATCAAGGTGAAGCCTTTCTTTTTACTGGAAATTTTCATTTTGGTTTTTATTGAATGTAAGATTTAAATTCGATGCTTCGACTAGCTCAGCATCGACCCTGAGCTTGTCGAATGGGTCGACCTTTCTGTTTTTATTTTATTATAGCAACTCCTAAATTAAAGTCCTGTGGAAAACTAAGTGATGTTTAAAGTCGACTTATAATTTTTAGATTTTAATACATTTTCCATTTTATTAAGCTCAAATTTCAAAATTTTCTCTCTCTTGGCAACAAATTTATTCCCGCTTTTTCTGGTTCTTTTGTTAATCCCCGCAGGGTAGAACCAATGACTGTGGCATATAAAATTGGGTTAATTTCTAAAGCTTTCTCAAAATATTCTTTCTCTTTTAAAATATCGATATTTATTTTTTCCCAGGGGTCGCCAATTGAAACTGGTTTTTCCAAATTTTCAGCCAAATATTCCGGGAGATGATGAAGGATAGCTGACCCCCCAGCCAAAATTACTTTTTCAATCTTTTTCCCAGTTTTATTTTGAAAATAATCCGCAATTTTTTTAATTTCGGCTATTATCTCCTGAATCTCTTTCTGTAAGATTAAAAAAACCTTTCCCTCTTTTTTCTCTGGATCAAGGCCAATTTCTTTTTTAAGATTTTCAGCCTCTTGGAAGGAAATATTTGATTTTTCCATTAAGGCCTGGTTAAATCTATCTCCAGCAATATTAATTGAAATACTAAGCCTGAGACGATTTTGGTCAAAAAGGCTAAAATTGGTTGTTCGAGCACCGATATCAGCAATTAAAATAGTTTCCTTCTGATTTCCGATGAGAGATCGAGCCAAACTTATTGATTCAATTTCCAGGGCTATTGGTTGGATTTCTACATTTTTAAATACTTCCAAATAATCATCAACTATATCTTTTTGGGCAGCTACTAAAAGAACTTCTTTGTCTCCCACTTTAAAATCAAAATAGAGCTCTTTCAAGGGAAAAGGGAAAGTGTGCATAGCCTGTAATTTGATTTCTTTCTCAATTCTTTCTTTTTCCAAAACTTCGGGCAACTCAAAAAAATGAAGAAAAGTTTTTGACTCAGGCAGAGCAAAAATTAATTTCTTTGTCTTGATTTTACCAAATTTGAGTTTTTCTAATAAGGCCCTGAGAATAACTTCCAGCTTCTCCTTTTCAAGAATCTTACCATCCTCAACAATCCCTGGCTCTAAGATTTCTCTTCCCAAAGCCGAAAGTCTAGGTTTTTCAACCGTTCCTTCCAAAGAAATTATCTCAATAGAGTAATCTGAAATATCTAATCCAAAAGTTGGTTTTTTAAAAAAATTAAACATTTTTAAAAATCAGGTACCTCTTGCCAAGAACCAATAATCATTTTTGGATTAACTTGGCTGATAACGATTTTTATTTTTCTTATTTGATTTTGAAAATTGGCTGAAACTTTAACTGTCCATTGGCCTTCAATTGGTAAAATCTGACAAGATTCCTCTCCAATAGTAATAGTCTCATTCCCTAAATAATTACTATCTTCTTTCAATTTCATTAAAGCATCTTCCGCACAAAGATTGGCTAAATAAAATGCCTGGGAGGACTGTGATTTTTGTAAACTCATCTGAATTTCACCAAAGGAACGCTGAGAAATTCCCAAACTAATTAACAAAACCGCACCCAAAATTATTAAAATAGTTATTAGGGCAATAAACCCATCCGAGTTTTGCTTCGCAAAATTTGGATGGGTAAGACCTTTCTGAAGTCTGAATCTGAAAGACTGAGGGCCAAAGGATTTTAATTTTTCATTTTTCATTTTAAATTTTTCATTTATTAGAAGGTGCCCTCTGTCCAAATATCTCTGGTATAAAGATTTTTGTTATCTGGACCTTTGGTCTGGCGAGTATGGATTTTGACTCGGAGTTGAGATAAGTCCTGAGCAAGAGAAAGGATAGCAGAAACAGTCGTATCTGATACTCCCGCTGAAGTTGGGGAAACTAAGTCAACCCAATTTAAACCTGAATCTGTTGAATAGGCAACAGCATAGGTATCATCAGTAGCTGAATCTGCATGATAACGATATTTGAGAACTAAACTATTATAAGTCTGAGTTGGTGTTTCCCAAGTATGGAAGGTGATAGAAGGGTCGGCTTTACCTCCGTATTGAGTAGTGGCAAAAGTAGTTCCATTAGGTTCATCGAAGGCTAATTCTGGATTAGTAGTTCTTCTCGCTACATCATTAAAGGCAGTTGGCCTCAGGATTTCAAAAGGAGGAGTAACTGCTCCTCCTGGAACTAAAGATATACTTGAAGTTAAATCAATTGAAGCCTGATATTCCCCTCTATTGCCAGGATTGACATGATCGACAGTCATTTCTATTCGAATTATTCCTGGAGTATCAGAATAAGAAAGATTGGTAAATTGGAGATTGCTCACTATTACCTGATCAGAAGTTAGCTCAAAAGGAGTATTAGTTCCTTGAGTAATTCTTAATTTTCCATCAACGACATCAAATATAGTTGGATTCAAATTAGGATCGGCTATAAATAGGGAAAGAGAATCAGAAGGGGGATTTCCAGGAAGAGGGTGATTTACCCCTGTGGCTTTTTTTATTTCCTGAGTTATTTTTGTCATGGCAAAACGACCATTTTGCTGAATTTCTTGGTAGGAAGTCTCTTTAATATTGCCTAAAACAACGAGCCATAAAAATCCAGTTATTGAAACCAAAATTGTCGTTAAAATGGTAATATAAATTATAAATTCAACCAAGGTGAATCCCTTCATAAAAATTAAAAATTGCCTTCAGTCCAGATATCTCTCGTATAAAGGTTTCTCTTATCAGGCTTCTTCATCTTTGTTGTATAGATTTTTACTTGCAGGAAGGATAAATCTTGAGAAGGAGAAAGATCAACTAAAATAGTGGTATCCCTAGCTCCAACTGAAGTTGGGGAAATTAAGTCAACCCAATTCAAACCTGAATCTGTTGAATAGGCAACAGCATAGGTATCATCAGTAGCTGAATCTACATGATAACGATATTTGAGAACTAAACTATTATAAGTCTGAGTTGGTGTTTCCCAGGTATGGAAGGTGATCGAAGGATCGGAAATTGCTCCGTAGTCAGTAGTCGCAAAGGTGACTCCGTCAGGGTAATCAAAGGCATTAGTAGGATCAGTGGTAGCTTTCGCTATATCAGTAAAGACAGTGGGTTTTCGGATTTCTAAACCTATTTGCCAATTGGTTAGATAGGTAACCAATGTAATTTCCTGGGGCCTTGCTTCAGTAAATTGCCAAGTGACCTGAGAGGTTATTTTTTTTCGATTAGGATCAATCTCGTCTACCTTGATAGCTCTGGTAAATTTTCCATCAATTACCCCAGATTGGCCAGAAAATTGCCAATTTCCTCCAGAAATTATTAACCCATGATTTCCATTTGTGAGGCCAGCGAAATTTCTATCTCTAATTGATCTTGCTGCCTCCAATCCCTCTTCGGCAAAAAAATTGGCTATAGTTATTTCTGAAGCCAAGCGGCCGGTGACATAGCTATTAAGAATTAAAAAAATCAAAACGCTCACTACTATGACAAAAATTCCAATCGCAACCAATAATTCAATTAAAGACTGCCCCCTATTCATTGTTATTCTAAATTTATTCTCCCTATCTCATTAATATTTATCACTTGAATTAAGCCATCGTTACTTAGTATAATGCTACCTATGGCATTCGGCTTTCCCTCAAATTTTGAAAAAACAACGTCTTTTGGGGAATCTTGAACTGTGATAACCACTGGTAAATCAAAAATTTCATCAAAAGCCGCATCACGAGTAGCAAAAGAATTTCCTCTAAAAAGGATATAGTTATCATTCGTCAAAAAAACTCCAAAACTTGAATCTTCTTCTATTGACATTGCCTTTAGTTGAGCTCTTCTGAGAGTCTGAATAATTCCTTGAGTATGAGTATCGAGTTGCTGGCTTTTGTAAAAATCTATGGTAACGGGTATAGCTAGAGTAAGTAAAATCGCCAAAACTCCCACTACAAGTAAGACTTCGATTAAAGTAAACCCTTTTTCCATAAAAAATCTCCTCTAATGCTTATTTAACGAATACGGAGGCCAGAGGTAAATTGATAAATTGGGGTGATGATAGCGAAAGCCACAAAGGCAACAAAAATTCCAACGAATATTAATAATACAGGTTCCAACAACCCCGAGAGATTTTTTATTGTAGTATCAAATTCTTTTTCATAAAATTCAGCGAGATACAGAAGGCTTTCTTCTAGGGAACCTGTTTTCTCTCCTACCAAGACCATTTCTGAGAAAATCGGAGGGAAATTTTGGGGATTTTTTCTGAGACCAGAACTTATCTTTTCTCCCCTTTCTACTCCTGCTCTCACTTTCATTACATTCCTTTTGTGAATTTCATTTGGAAGCGAATCTGCGCAAATTTCCAGAGCTTCCAAAATTGGCATTCCACTCCCCAAAAGTGTATATAGATTTCGAGAAAACCTGGATAGCGCGAGATTTTTATACATTTGACCAAAAAACGGTAAAGAAAGGCTTATTTTATCAAAATAAAATTTAATAAATCTTATTTTCTGCAAAATTTTAAAAATTACGACAAAGAAAATAAAAGCTGCGATTATTAAAAACCAAAACTGTTTTAAAAAAGAGGAAAGGGAAATTAAAATTTCCGTAGCGAAGGGTAGCCCCGCCTCCGCTTGCGGCAGAGCCTGAAAAAGGGGAGTTATCTTTGGTATAACAAAAAAGGTGACTACCGAAATAATGACAGTAGCTAAAACAAGGACTAAGAGAGGATAGAGTAAAGCCCCTACCACTTTTCTTTTTAACTCATAGTCCTTCTGAATTTGCGAAGCCAAATATCGTAAATTCTCTTCTAAGGTTCCTGATTCTTCTCCTACCCGAACTATATTTCTGAAAAATCTATCAAAAATTCGAGGATGCTTTTCAAAACTCTTCTCTAATCTCTCCCCTTCCAAAACTCTTTTTAAAATATCGTTTAAAGCCCTTTTCAGTCCTCTAGATTTAGCTTCGGACTTTAAAATTTCCAAAGCCTCAGATATTGGAATCCCTCCTTTAATCATTAAGGATAAATGTTCAGCAAAAAACATTTTTTCTTTTAAAGAAACCCCCATGATTTAAAAACTTTTTAGTTTTTTAGATTTTTATTCTTGGGCTGCTCTTAAAACCTCTTCCAGAGCAGTAATCCCTCTTTCAACTTTATTGAGACCATCTTCAACCATTGTTCTCATTCCCAGCCTTTGAGTTTTGGCCCTGATCTGAGAAGCATTAGCTTTTTCCATAATTAGCTTTTTAATCGGGTCTTTTATTTCTAAAGCCTCGAAAATTCCTGTTCTTCCCAAATATCCTGTTTTCTGGCAAAGCGGGCATCCCTTTCCCCGGAAAAGGCGAATTTTATTTTCTTTTGTTCTGGGAAATTTTACGGCCAAATCTTTACCTAAAAACTGAGATAACCTGGCAAAAGAAATTTCATAACTTTCAATACACTTTGGACAAATTTTTCTCACGAGTCTTTGGGCAATAACTAAGATTAAGGAGGTTGAAAGTAAAAAAGGTTCAATTTTCATATCTAAAAGCCTGGGTAAAGTGGTGGAAGAATCGGTAGCGTGAAAGGTAGATAAAACTTGGTGCCCGGTCATTGCCGAATTTACGGCTAATGCAGCAGTTTCCTCATCTCTGATTTCACCCACCATAATAATATCGGGGTCCTGGCGAATTATTGCTCTAAGGCCTTTGGAAAAATTCAATCCTGTTTTAGGATTGGCCTGAATCTGACTTATTCCTTCAATATCATATTCAATTGGATCTTCAATAGTACAAATATTAACTTCTCTCACATTCAAAATTTTCAAAATGGCATATAACGTAGTTGTTTTACCGCAACCAGTAGGCCCTGAAACTAAAATCATCCCCCAAGGTTTTTTTATATTTTTCCTAATAATTTTTAGTTCATTTAATTCCAAGCCTAAATCTTTCAACTCAAACCTTCTTGCTCTTTCTGAAAGAAGCCTCAACACTACTTTTTCTCCCTCTTCAATAGGAACAACAGAAACCCTTACATCGACTTTCTCTGAGGGAACTTGAAATGAAAAATGGCCATCTTGGGCGGCATCATGAATATCAATTCGAAGTTTAGATAGAATCTTAATCCTCGAAACTAAAAAATCATGAAGAATTTTAGGTAAAGTTAATACATCGTGTAAAACTCCATCGATCCGATATCTCAACACGGTTTCGTTCTTATAAGGTTCAATATGGATGTCAGAAGCTTTATTGTCGTAGCCATAATGTAAAATTAAATCCATAGCCTTAATTATCGGCAAGGGTTCATCCGTAGGTCTTTTATGGGTTTTTTTGAGTTCTTCAAGGGACTTTTTAATAATTTCTTCAAATTCCGTTTTTATCTCTTTGCGGTAATATTTTAAGGATTCTTGAATATCTCTTTTAGTGGCATAGTAAGGGATTACCTTATCCCCTGTTTTCCTTTCAATAAATTCTCTAATCTCTAAATTTTCGGGTTGGCGAAATGCTACTTTTATTCCTTTTTGGTTTCTATCAAAGATAATAATTTCCTGTTTTTTAGCCACAATTTCGGGTAAGATAGTTAAAATTTCGCGATTGATTTCTATTTTTCTCAAATTTACAAAAGGGAAGCCGAGATAATCTGCAATTAACTGGCCTAACTCTTCATCAGAAATTAATCTTTGATCTAAAATTACGTTTGTCAGAGACTCTTTTCGCTCCTTCGCTATTTTTTTTGCTAAAGAAAATTTTTTTTGGTTAATTAAACCTGAATCAACGAAAATTTTTTTTAAAATTTTTCCAGTAATTTCCATTAAAAATTAATTTTAAGTTTTCATTTTTACTAGCTGTTCTTTTACTTTATCTACCACTTTAGATAAACTAACATCGGTTTTGACTAAGTAATCTTCTGCGCCCAGGGAAAGTCCTCTCTCAATATCAGACTCTTGGCCTAAATTTGAAAGAATAATTACTGGAATGTTTTCAGTATTTTTGTTGCTTTTCATATCAATTAAAACATCGAAGCCGTTTTTCCTGGGTAAAATTAAGTCCAATAGTACCAAATCTGGTTTCTCAGCTATTACTTTATTCAAACCCTCCTCTCCATTGGTTGCCTCCAAAAAATCAAAACCTAACCGAGATAATTTGTCCCGATAAATTTTTCTCAAAAAACGATCCTCCTCAATCATTAAAATTTTTATTTTTTCTTCAGGCATATTAATTAAGTCTCTTTTTTCGCAATAGGTAAAGTGAAATAGAATATCATTCCAAAATCTTTGTTTTTGGAAAACCAAATTTTACCACCGGATAATTCAATGATAGCTCTGTTTAAGTATAAACCTAAGCCAAATCCTGAGGGATCCATTTCCATTGCTTCTTCGGACCTATAGAATTTAGTAAAAACTTTTTTAAAATCTTCTCGGGGAATGCCAATTCCATTATCTTTGCAGCTGAATAAAATTTGATTACCTTTCTTTTCCAAAGATATTTCTATTTTCCCCCTCCCTGCTTTTTTATATTTAATAGTATTGGTGATTAGATTCTCTACTACTTCGCGAGTTTTTATAGGATCGGCTAAAACTTTGGGTAAAACCTCAGTTGATTTCTTAAAGGAAATTTCGCAATTTGAAGCCTCAATCCATAAAGCCAGATCCTTAATTACAGGTTTAGTAATCTCTTCTAAAGAAAGAGGTTTCAATTTCAGTGCATAATTTCCTTCCTCAACTCTGGAAACATCTAAAAGATGATCAACATGTTCTGCCATCCTTTTGACATTATACAACGCATCTTGAAGATATTCTTCTTGCTTTTGATTTATTTTTCCAAAATCTTGTGAAATTAAAGCCTCGAGATAGTTTTTGATAACTGAAATAGGATGTCTCAATTGATGAGCCACTACTGAAATTACTTCTGAGATTTTTGGCCTCTTTGCATAAATATTAATTGGAGATTCGGTTTTTCTCCGATTATTTTTTTCCATTAAATTTATTATAACTGAAAATATAAAAAACAACAAAGCCCGGGTTTTTCCCAGGCTTTGGCAAATTTACTAAGATCTAGTTTTAGTATTCTTCTGGCATTGGAGGAATCTTTGTCTTTTCTTCTTTTGTTGGTTTTTCGGCAACCACGCATTCAGTAGTTAAAAACATGGCGGCTGCTGAAGCTGCATTTTCTAGGGCAGATCTTACCACTTTTGTTGGATCAACAATGCCAGTTTCCATTAAATCTTGATAACTCATCATCTCAGCATTGAACCCATAGCTCCCTTTTCGTTTTTTTACTTCTTCAGCCACTACTGCACCATCTATACCAGCGTTTTGGGCAATTATGCGAATTGGTTCTTCCAGGGCTCGCTTTAAAATACTTACCCCAGTTTTTTCATCCCCTTCAACTTTTAATTCTCCTAACTCTGAAATGGCCCGTAATAAAGCTACTCCTCCACCAGGAACTATTCCTTCAGCGACAGCTGCCCGGGTAGCAGATAGGGCATCTTCTGTCTTGTGCTGTCTGGCCTTTTGTTCCATCTCAGTAGCCGCTCCAACTTTAATAACAGCTACTCCTCCCGAAAGTTTGGCTAATCTTTCTTGTAATTTTTCTTTGTCAAATTCAGAGGTTAAAACTTCAATTTCCTTTTTGATTTGCGAAATTCTTGCTTCAATATCTGCCTTTTTTCCTTTCCCCTCAATAATGGTGGTATTTTCTTTGGTGGAGATAATCTTTCTCGCCTGACCCAGATCTTTTATTTCAATATTTTCCAGCTTTAAACCAACATCTTCTGAAATCACCTGGCCTCCAGTAACTACAGCAATATCTTGCAAAATCTCCTTTTTTCTGTCACCAAAACCAGGAGCCTTAATAGCTAATGCATTGAAAATACCTCTAAGTTTGTTCACTACCAAAGTAGCTAAAGCATCTCCTTCTACATCATCAGCAATAATTACTAATTCCTTTTTACCTTCCTGAGCCAATTTTTCCATCACTGGCAAAATTTCAGTTAAAGCTGAGAGTTTTTTATCAGTAATTAAAATATAGGAATCTTCAAATTCAGCTTCCATTCTCTCAGGCTTGGTAATCATATAAGGAGAAATATAACCTCGGTCAAACTGAAGCCCCCTGACAATTTCTTTTTGAAGACCAAAAGTCTGAGATTCCTCAACGGTGATTACTCCATCTTTTCCGACTTCTTCCATTACTTCGGAAATTAAATTTCCTACTTCAGAATCTTCAGCAGAAATGGTTGCTACCTGAGCAATTTCAGTTTTTTTAACCACGGGTTTTGCCATTCTTCTCAAAGCCTCAACTATTTTTTCCACTCCTTTTTCAATCCCTTTTTTCAGAGCCAGGGGATTAGCTCCGGCAGTCACATTTTTCAAACCTTCAGAAATTAAGGCCTGACTCAAAATTACAGCAGTAGTGGTTCCATCTCCAGCTACATCATTAGTTTTTGAAGCCACTTCCTTGATAATTTCTGTCCCTAAGTTTTCAATTTTATCTTCTAACTCAATTTCTTTGGCAATGGTCACTCCATCGTTAGTAATAGTTGGGGCACCAAAACCCTTGTCCAGAACAACATTTCTTCCTTTAGGCCCCAAAGTCACTTTCACTGCATTGGCTAATTTATCTACTCCAATTTTTAATTTTTTTCTAGCTACTTCTTCGTATATGATTTGCTTTGCCATAGTGATATTACATAGGTTAGTCGCTCGCCCTCCTCCAGCCTTACGGTTGGCCCGAACACATAACGGTTTATGTGTTCGGTTCGGACTCGCTCTTTAGAAACCCACGGTTTCTAACGCTTTCAGTCTTCGCTTCGCTCGACTGAAAGCCTGTTTTCCTACACGGGGAAACCTAAAGGGCTTTTCACCCCGACCCCCTTCCGATGTGGGACGCTATTCGAGGATCGCTAATATATCTTCTTCTTTAGCAACTAAATATTCCTTATCATCAATTTTTATTTCATTTGGTCCATATTTTGTAAATAAAACAATATCCCCTTCTTTTACTTCTAAAGGAATAACTTTACCTGAGGAAGTCTTCCTCCCTGGTCCCACAGCCACCACCTTCCCTTGTTCTGGCTTATCTTTTTCAGCAGTTTCTGGTAACAAAATCCCCGTCTTAGTTTTCTCCTCCCGTTTCATTGGCTCAATTAAAATATGATCAGAGAGAGGTTTAATTTTCATAATCGCCATTTTAGCAAACAAAGCGTTTGAGTGCTAATTCTATTTTTCATATTAGCTTCTGCAAAAACTTTGTCAAGTTTTTCTCAACACTGGTTTGAGATATTTTCCAGTATAACTTTTTTTATTTTTGATTATCGCAAAAGGTTCACCTTCGGTAACAATGTATCCTCCTTCCTCACCGCCTTCTGGCCCCAGATCAACTATCCAATCAGTATTCTTGATTACATCTAAATTGTGTTCAATTATCAAAACTGTATTTCCTCGGTCTACTAATTCTCTTAAAACCCTTAAAAGTTTTTTAATATCGTCAAAATGCAAACCAGTGGTGGGCTCATCTAAAATATATAAAGTTTTTCCAGTTGCCTTTCTGGAAAGCTCAGTGGATAATTTTACCCTCTGAGCCTCTCCTCCAGAAAGAGAAGGAGCAGGTTGACCAAGCTGAACGTAACCTAAACCAACTTCATCTAAAGTTTTTAATTTTTGGAAAAGACCAGGAATTGCTTTGAAAAAATCAAGAGCTTCCTTAACTGTCATTGTTAAAACCTCTGAAATATTTTTTCCTTTATATTCAATGGATAGAGTTTCTTTATTAAATCTTTTCCCCTTGCATTCTTTACATTCAACATAGACATCTGGTAAAAAATACATCTCAATTTTTTTCACTCCTTGACCTTCACAGGCCTCACATCTTCCTCCTTTGACATTAAAAGAAAACCTACCTGGCAGATACCCCCTAATTCTGGCTTCCCTGGTTTTAGAAAAAAGATCTCTCATGTAAGAAAAAGCTCCTGTGTAGGTAGCTGGATTAGATCTCGGAGTTCTGCCGATTGGTGATTGGTCAACCAAAACTATCTTGTTTAAATTTTCCCAACCTAAAATATCTTTGTGTCTTCCTGGTCCTTCTTTGCTATTGTAAAATTTTTGAAGAAGGGCCCGGGCTAAAATATCATTCATTAAAGAACTTTTTCCAGATCCCGAAACTCCGGTAATACAAACAAATTTACCTAAAGGAATTTTCACATCGATATTTTTTAAATTGTGCTCTGTTGCCCCCTTGATAATAAGCTCCTTCCGATCTGAGCTTTTTGTACTTGTCTGACTAGAGACAGATGACTGGGAAGCTTTGATTTCCACTTTCTTTTTACCTGCCAGATACTCACCAGTTAAAGTGTGAGCCTTGAGAAGTGCTTTTGGTGTACCCTCAAAAGTTATTTTTCCTCCTTGTTCCCCTGCCCCAGGCCCTATATCGATTATCCAATCTGCAGCTTTAATTGTCTGGGGATCATGTTCTACCACCACAATGGTGTTTCCCAAATCTCTCAATTTTTTTAAAGTTTCAATTAATCTTCCTTGATCTCTAGCATGGAGGCCAACTGAGGGTTCATCCAAAATGTATAATACCCCTGTCAGTTTTGAGCCAATTTGAGTAGCTAACCTTATTCTTTGCTCCTCACCACCCGCTAAAGTCCCTGCCTTTCGATCAATAGTTAAGTAATTTAAACCGACATCAATCAAAAATTGCAAACGATTGATAAGTTCTTTGATAATAGGGGCAGCAATTTTAAAACTCGAGGACAGATTTCCTCGATTTTTTATTAATTTTTCAAAAAACTCCTTTAATCTATCTACACTTATTGAGACTAAATCATCAATTGATTTCCCAGTTATGGTTACAGATAGCACTTCGGGCTTTAATCTCTTTCCTTGGCAAGCTTCACACTTTTTTTCAATCATGTATTGCTCAATTTCTTCTCTGGTATATTCTGATTCAGTCTCGCGATATCTTCTTTCCAGGGAAGGAACAACTCCTTCAAACTCCTCATCGCCATATAAAATAACATCGGTAATCTTTTTGGATAAATTTTTAACTGGGATGGATAAGGAAAAATTTCTTCTCTCAGATAAATCAGATAACTGCCACCAGAAATAACTCTGGCGGCCTAATTTATGAGAGGCTCTCATCCAAGGACGAATTGCTCCTTCAGTTATGGTTAAGTTTTTATTGGGAATGACTAATTTTGGGTCAACTTCCAATTTCTCCCCCAATCCTTGACAGGCCGGACAAGCTCCGTAGGGGGAATTAAAAGAAAAGAGTCTCGGCTCTAACTCAGGTAGAGAAATTCGACATTCTTCACAGGTAAAATGCTCGCTGAATATAATGTCTGAGATGTTTGATCGCTTTCCTTTGTTGGTTAGTTTCCTCTGTTGATGATGAATATTTAAAACAGGGTTGGAGGCTGATTGGACATTTCCAACAACTCCAACAATCGCTATGCCTTTTCCTAATTTTAGGGCAGTCTCCATCGAATCAACGAGACGAGCCCGTTCCAGATTTTTTTCAATCACCACTCGATCCACCACTACTTCAATATTGTGTTTTTTCTTGCGCTCTAAAATTCGCTCTAGCGCTTCCTCAATCCGATATAAAATTCCATCAATCCTCACCCTCACAAATCCTCCTCTTTGAATTTCTTCTAATATTCCCCGATGCTCTCCCTTTCTGCCCCGAATGACTGGTCCCAAAATTGTAATCTCTGTTTTTTTAGGTAATTTTAAAATTTGCTCTGTAATCTGATCAATGGTCTGTTTGGAAACTGGCTTTTTACATTTTGGGCAATGAGGCTTCCCAATTTTGGCAAATAATAACCTTAAATAGTCGTAAATTTCAGTAATGGTACCCACTGTCGATCTTGGGTTATGGGCTGCCTTTCTCTGATCAATGGAAATAGCAGGAGAAATTCCCTCAATCCTTTCGACATCCGGTTTGTCCATCACACCTAAAAATTGACGGGCATAAGCAGATAAACTTTCCACATATCGGCGCTGGCCTTCTGCATACAAAGTATCAAAAGCTAAAGAACTCTTTCCAGATCCTGAAATCCCGGTAATTACCACCATTTTATTTTTGGGAATATCAATATCAATATTCTTTAGGTTATGAACTTTGGCTCCCCTAATTTTTATGTAATTATTTTTCATGTTAATGAAAATGAGAAAGGGGTCGGGAAAACTGGGCTGTGTGTGAACAGTGGGCGTTTTCCCGTGAAGGAAAACAGGCTTTCGCCAAAATCGGGGTCCCCAAATTCTAGCGCAAGCGAATTTGGGGTGATACTTAGAAACCGTGGGTTTCTAAGGAGCGGTGATAGCGCACTTGCCGAAGGTAAGTGTCGCGTGCCGCGACTCAGGCATATTGAGTTTCCCATTATATATTAAATTTTCAAAAAAATCAATAAAAGCGGTGAGATTAAAGTCTTACCACTAGAAAAGCTAGTTTGACCCTTTATTTTTTTGAGATTATTATAAAGATGAGGTGAACAAAAATTTTGATACCATCATTATTGGGGCGGGACCGGCTGGATTGCAAGCTGCTCTCTTTTTGACAAGAGCTCAAATAAAGACTCTGGTGATTGGAAAACCAGAAGAATCAGATTTAGCTTTTGGAAAAAGAATCGGCAATATTTTTGGAATTTTAGGAGAGCCGACAGGTTTATCACTTCTTGAAAATTCAGTTGAGCAAATGAGAAGGTATGGAGGAGAACTTCTCCGGGAAGAGGTTATAGATATAGTAAAAAAAGAGGGTGATTTTCAGATGAAAACTGGTGAGGGTAAAGAATATTTCGGAAAAACAATCATTATTGCAAATGGAGCTGCTCCTACTATGGCTGGAATTGAGGGAGAAAAAGAGTTTTTAGGAAAAGGAGTGCATACTTGTGTCGTATGTGATGGTTTTCTCTACAAAGACAAGAAAGTCGCAGTAATTGGGGAAGGGAATCATGCAGCTGAGGAAGCATTAGAACTCACTTCTTTTACGAAGGGTGTCGTTATTTTCTCCCAAAAGAGGCCTTGGAAATTTTCAGAACATATAAAAAAGAACCTAAGAGAAAAAGGAATAAAGCTTGAAGAGAAAAAAATTGTGAAAGTTTTAGGCAAAAAAAATGTGGAGGCGGCCGAGACCAGCGATGGTGAAAATCTAATCCTCGATGGAATTTTTTTAGCATTGGGGGTGACACCTTCTTTAACCTTTGCTGAAAAACTCAAACTTCCTTTAAAAGATGGATTTATTGTCATTAATCAGGATAGTTTCACTAAGGTAGAAGGTGTATATGCTGCAGGAGGCGCCACTGGGGGTAACCCCCAGATTGCAAAAGACGCAGGAGAGGGCTGTAATGCAGCCATTTCCATTATTAAAAAGTTAAAAGGTCTTGAACAATACGCAGATCAAACATAAAGTAAAGTTGGAAAGGTCGTTTCTTATAACTAATTAAAAATGTAAAAAAATTATGTGTCAAGTTTGCGGCTGCACACCATGTAATAAATGCGGAGGAGAAATTAAAGATGATGCCTGTTCAGGATGCGGAAAAAAGGCAGAAGAATGCACTTGTGAGAAATAAAAATAAGCTTTACTCATTGCGACAAGGAGAAAGTTAATGTGTTTATAAAATTCATTGGAGATTTTTTTGGAAAAATTCTCTGATGCGTTCTTGGTATTCTTTTTTGATTTCCCCGTGTAAAGCTCCCTCCTCAAACCAAAATTCAGCCCTGGGATTATCCTTAAGCGCTTCTTTTAATAAAAGAGCATGCGAGAAAGGAATAACTTCATCCTCTGGGGAATGGATGAGCAAAATGGGGATTTTTATCCCTTTTATTTTTTTGACAGGGGAGGCTTCAGTAATAGATATTCCAAGAAATATTCTGGGCCAAAGGCGCGTGAAAAATGCCAAGGGATATTTAAAGAAAGCGAAATTACGATAAGGTTCAGTTAAAAGCAAGGAAAGCGCTGCATAGCTTGAATCAGCTACAATGGCATTGATATCTGAGGTTTTATGGGCGGTCATTAAGGCTACCGCTCCCCCCATAGAGAATCCCCACACCCCAATTTTTTTAAAACCTCGCTCTTTTGCAAACGAAAGTGCAGCTAAAAGATCATTCACCTCCTTTGCCCCTATAGTAGTGTAAAACCCGCTGCTTTCTCCCAGGTAGCGAAAATCAAAAAAGAGGAGGTTAAAATCTTCCTGGAGAAACAAAAGCGCAGGAAGAATATTACCTTTATCTGCAGGATACCCGTGAAGAGCAATGATAATTTTGTCTGAATTTTGGTTTGAGATAAGCCATCCTTTCAGCTCAACTTTATCTGCTGTCTTTATGGTCAAGCTTTCGAAATCCAAATCAAAATTAGCCGGAGTCAAAGAGGAATGAATTTTGGATGGTCGGATCGCAATAAAAAAACCATAAAGGCTCATAATTGTGAAGAAAAGCAAGATGACAATTCCAGCCTGCAATATTATATTGAAATTAAAAGTTTGCATTATACTAATTATAACCAGAAGTTTTATAGAAAAACAGCTTTTTGAAAGAGAGTGGGCGAAGAATTGAATAATCGAGAATTTTTTACTATAATACTTGTGTTATGGAGAAATTTAAATTCATCACAAAAAATAACATTAAAATTTTGCCAAAAAGTCCTGGGGTTTATGCCTTTAAGCAAGGTAGAGAATTTTTAAATGCGGAGCATTCAAGGTTCTTGACGAAGTCAAGGTTCTTATATATTGGGAAGGCCTCAAATATCCGAGAAAGGGTGAAGAATCATTTTCAACACCCAGGCTTTCGAGATAATCTTTTCTTAAATCTTGTCCAAAAAGTAGGATACCTCAAAACTGACTCAGAAATTGAGGCTTTAATTTTAGAGGCAAATTTAATTAAAAAATACCAGCCAAAATATAATGTCATCTGGCGGGATGACAAAAAATTTTTTTACATTGGTATTACAAAGGAAAATTTACCAAGAATTTTTATCACTCATCAACCCACCCAAATCCCGCCCCTTTCCAAAAGAGGCGGGACTAGGCGGGCAAGCCCAAAAGCTATTTATATTGGTCCTTTTGTTATAGGGAGACCGCTGAAGCTTACTTTACGATTTCTCAGGAGAGTTTTCCCTTACTACACCTCAAAAACGCACACGAAAACTCCCTGTGTTTATTGCAATTTAGGGCTTTGTCCGGGGCCTGATCCTGATATAAAAGAATACAGGAAAAATATCAAATATGTAATCAGTGTTTTGAAGGGGAAAAGAAAATCGGTTTTAAGAACCCTCAAAAAAGAAATGAAATTTTTAAGCTCAGTCCAAGATTTTGAAAAGGCAGCTAAAATAAGAGATCAAATAAGAGCTTTGGAAAATGTCTTTGCTCATGCTAAAATATTTAAGGAAGAAAAATTGATGCCAGAAAAAGATTGGTCTGATATTCAAAAAATCCTGCAAAATCTTCTCAAAACAAAGAAACAAATTTCCCGAATTGAAGCCTATGATGTCTCTAATATTCAAGGGAAACAAGCTACTGGTTCAATGGTTACATTTGTAAAAGGCATGCCAGATAAAAATTTTTATCGGAAATTTAAAATAAAAATTGAGGAGAAACCCAATGATATTGCAATGCTCAAAGAAATTTTATCAAGAAGGCTCAGGCATATTGAATGGCCTTTTCCAGATGTAATGTTAATTGATGGCGGCAAGGCCCAATTAAATGCAGCTTTACAGGTTCTTAAGAAATATCAGCGAAAATCAGTCTTAAAATCAGCAAAAATCAGCGTCTTAGCTTTAGCTAAGAGAAAAAATGAGCTTTATGTAGAAAACAGAAAGAAGCCCATTTTACTAAAAATTCTTTCTCGCCCAATTTTCAATCTCATTTTACAACTGAGAGATGAAGCCCACCGTTTTGCAATAAGCTACCATAGAAAACTAAGAAGGAAGGCCTTGATTGGGTATTAAGCCGTTCAATTGACTTCTTTTTTAATTTTAGCTATTCTAAGTGGTGTGAGAGGACTTCTTTTGCAAATAATTGCTGGTATCTTAGGTCTTTTCTTAGCTATTCAATTTGTCTCTGGGGTAGAATTTGAAGGAGAAATTCAAATTCTGTTTTTAGCAGGGATTATTCTTGGTCTTTTGAATTTTTTTTTAAAACCTATTTTAAAATTTATTACTCTCCCCCTTTGGTTTCTAACTTTTGGCCTTTTTAGTTTAGTCATTAATGTAGGAATGATTTTACTGGTAGATATTATTTTCCCGGAACTGAAAATCGAAGGATTATTACCCCTTTTTTTGACCACTCTTTTGGTTTTGGGAACTAGTATTTTGGTCTCAATTTTCTTTCCTAAATTTCAAAGAGCTCGTAAATAAAATATGGAAAAATTTTTGATCCTTGCCCAAATTATTGTTGCTATTTTGTTAATTGTCTTTATTTTATTGCAACAAAGAGGAACGGCGTTGGGATCAGCTTTTGGTGGGGGAGGAGGAGGATTTTATGGAACAAGACGAGGAATCCAAAAAAAAATTTTTTGGGGATCAGTAATTTTAGGAGCTCTTTTTATTACCTTAGCTCTTTTAAATCTTATTTTCTAAAGGCTTAGATGGTTTTTCAATTAAGAAAAATTAAATTGGCTTTTCAAGAACTAAGAAAATTCCCAAGTTTTTCTCAGTGGAGACAGGCTCTAAAAGTCTTTAAAAAAGAAGAGAAAATTGCTTTTTCTATCTTATTTTTTTTAGCGTTTTCGTCTGGTCTCTTTTTGATTTTAAATTTTTATTTTCAAAATACCAAAATTCAACCAGCCCCAGGAGGAGTGTATACGGAGGGCGTAATTGGCAGACCCCAATTTATCAATCCAATCTATGCGACATCATCTGATGTAGACAGGGATTTAACTGAGCTTTTATTCTCTGGCTTGTTAAAATACAATGGAGAAGGAGAAATAATTCCTGACTTAGCTAAAGAATATAAAATTACTGATGAGGGAAAAGTATATGAAATTTTTTTGAGAGATAATGTTTATTTTTCAGATGGGGAACCTTTCTCGGCAGAAGATGTTTTATTTACTATAAAGACAATTCAAGATCCAGATTACAAAAGTTCCATCCGCGCTTCTCTTCTCGGCGTTACAGTTGAGAAAGTTTCCGACTTAAGAGTTCGCTTCAAATTAAAAAATCCTTATCCTCCTTTCTTAGAAACTTTAACCCTGAAGGTTTTGCCAAAACATATCTGGCAAGATATTCCTCCCCAGAATTTTCCTTTAGCCATTCTTAATCTTCAACCAGTTGGTACAGGTCCCTTTCAATTTAAGAATTTAACTAAAAATAAATTAGGGTATATTCAATCTTTAACCGTAGTTAGAAATCCTAATTATTTCGGGAAAAAACCTTTTCTTAGGGAAATTACCTTCCATTTCTTTGAAGAAGAAAAAGATCTTATTGAGGCCTTAGAAAAAAAAGAAATAAAAGGAGCATCAGTAATATCGCCGAAATCTGCCCAAAGTTTAAATCGAGAGGAATTTAAGATTCATAAACTCTCTTTCCCAAGATACTTTGATCTCTCTTTCAATCTCAAAAATTCAAAGATCTTAGCTGAAAAAGAGGTAAGAAAAGCCTTAAATTATGGAACTGACAAAGAGGAGATTATTAAAGAGGTCCTTTTTAACGAAGGGAGAATAATTCATTCCCCTCTTCTTCCTGAAATCTCAGCTTTTTCTCCTCCTCTCAATATCTACCCATTTAATTTAGAAAAAGGAATAGAGATTTTAGAAGCAGCTAACTGGAAGGATGAAGATCAAGATGGTCAAAGGGAAAAAATTCTTAAAAAAGCAATAGCCTCTCTCTTTACATTAGACCTTAAATCTGGATCTCAGGGGGGAGAGGTTAGAGAATTACAGGCCTGTCTAGCCAAAGACTTCCAGATTTATCCTGAAGGTCAAATTACAGGTTATTTTGGCCAAAAAACGAAAGGGGCGGTAATCAGATTTCAAGAAAAATATGCCGAAGATATTTTAGACCCCTGGGGTTTTACAGCAGGAACAGGGATAGTGAGTAAAACGACGCGGGCTAAACTTAATGAAATTTGTATTGAGGCTCCAGAGGAACGCTTAATTTTAAAGCTTTCTTTAGTTACCGTTGATCAAGAGGAACTTTCCCAGGTAGCAGACATCTTAAAGGAGCAATGGAAAAAATTAGGAGTAGATCTTGAAATTAAAAAATTTGATCTTTCAACTTTTCGGCAAGATTACTTAGAATCAAGAAATTATGAAATTTTGCTCTTTGGCAAAGTAACAGGTTTAATAGCGGATCCTTATCCTTTTTGGCATTCTTCTCAAAAAAAAGACCCTGGATTGAATCTGGCACTTTATGAAAATAGAGAGGTGGATAAAATTTTAGAGGAAGCTCGAAAGATTTTTGATGAGGAAGAAAGAAGAGAAAAATATGAAAGGTTCCAGGAAATTTTAATTACTGATGTCCCAGCTGTCTTTTTATACACCCCTAATTATCTTTATCCTGTATCCAGAGAAATCAAAGGAATAGAAGAAGGAGTAATCGCTGACCCCTCAAAAAGATTTATCGGAATTGAAGAATGGTACATCAAGACAAAGCGAGCATGGAAATAGCTTTGTCTGTACCATTCTTCAGAAAGGGGTCGGGAAAACTGGGTGTTTTCCCGTGTAGGAAAACAGTGAGGAGCGAAGCGACGAACGCCAGAAACCGAGGGTGTCTGGGGAGCGAGCCCGAACCGAGCACATAATTTATGTGCTCGGGCCAGCCGTAAGGCTGGATGAGGGCGAGCGACGAATTGGTACATTAAGACCAAGCGAGTGTGGAAATAAAAAAGAAGAGGCTAGCCGAAAGCAAAAAGTTCCAGCCTTAGCTGGAACTTGAAGGCGCTGGAGGACGGGTTGCCCAGATGGTATATTGCCGGACCGGATTGCTACAGTCTAGCAGAGGAAGAACCACCCCCACTCACAATGGAATGGCCTCTAAGTAGTTGGCTCTTCATCTTCAGCAGCGACCGGTATACCTCGGGACAACCCGCCCAGGAAGGTACTAAATAATAATATAACAATTCCGTAATTTTTTGTCAACCCAATTTGCCCCCGTGGCGGAATTGGAAGACGCCTTGGTTTCAGGAACCAAGGACTTAAAAGTCGTGCTGGTTCGAGTCCAGCCGGGGGCACTAAAAGTTTTACTATGAAAAAATATAAAAAACAATTAAATCTCAGGATTATTCCTTTGGGAGGTCTTGGTGAAGTTGGAAGAAATATGATGCTCCTTGAGTATGGAAGGACGATTTTAATCATTGATATGGGATTCAGATTACCAGAAGAAGACATGCCAGGGGTGGATTATATTGTCCCCAATATTTCTTATCTAAAGGGAAAAGAAAAAAATATTTTAGGAATAGTCTTTACCCATGGCCATTACGATCACATTGGGGCTATTCCCTATTTTATTAGGAGTCTTGGTAATCCCCCAATTTATGGGTCTCGGCTCACTCGAGGAATTATTTTAAAAAGACAGGAAGATTTCTCTTTACAACCCAAGCTCAATATAACATTGGTCAAGGATGGCAGTAAAATTCAACTTGGCCCCTTTCAGATTGAATTTTTCCGCCAAAACCACAATATTACCGATAATCTTGGCCTTTTTATCAAAACTCCTGTGGGAAATGTAATCCATACTTCCGATTTTAAATTTGATTCTTCGCCAGTAAATGATTTACCAACTGATTTTCAAAAATTGGGGGAAATGGGCTCAAGAAAAATTTTGCTTTTGATGTCAGACTCCACCGGTGCAGAAAACGAAGGCCATTCTCTTTCTGAAAAGACTATCTTAGAAAATTTGGATGAAATTTTTAGGGCCTCGAAGGGCAGAATTATTGCTGCCACCTTTGCTTCTCTTATTAAC
This sequence comes from Patescibacteria group bacterium, assembly GCA_018609195.1. Classification (GTDB taxonomy): domain Bacteria; phylum Patescibacteriota; class Minisyncoccia; order Minisyncoccales; family RBG-13-36-15; genus JAHCSE01. Next base: position 46,794 of record JAHCSE010000004.1, on the reverse strand, counting down.
AGAATTCAACAAATTATTGCTTTATCAGAAAAATATGGAAGGAAGGTAATAGTTGATGGCTATTCCATGAAAACGAATGTAGAAATCTGTAAGGCCATGGGTTATATTAAAGCCCAGAAGGGCACCTTGATTAAGGCAAAAGATATCCAAAACTATCCTGATTCAAATATTACTGTACTCTGTACGGGAGCGCAGGGAGAAGGGCGTGCGGTTTTGATGAGAATTGCCAATAGAGAACACCCATTTATAAGACTGAAAAAGGGGGACACGGTAATCTTTTCTTCTTCAGTAATTCCCGGGAATGAAAGGACTGTCCAAATTGTAAAAGATGAACTTTATCGACAGAGAGCTCAGGTCTTCCATTACCGGATGATGGATATTCACGCCAGTGGCCATGCTCAACAAGAGGAGCTAAAACAAATTATTAAAATTTTAAGGCCAAAATTCTTTTTGCCAATTCATGGCCAATATTCAATGTTGGTCAATCATGCCGCGATAGCCGAAAATGTCGGGATTCCTGAAAGAAATATTGCGGTCATTGAAAACGGTCAGATCGCGAACGTAAGCCCAAACAGAATTTTTGTTGAGAAAATACCTGTTCCTGCCCATTATGTAATGGTAGATGGGCTTGGGATTGGAGATGTAGGAGAGGTGGTTTTGAGGGACCGGACTACTTTAGCGAAAGATGGGATGTTTGTTATTGTTGCGGTAGTAGATAGACAATTAGGAAAGGTGAAGGGTTCCCCAGATATAATTTCCAGAGGTTTTGTCTACCTTAGAGAATCAAAAGAACTTCTCAAAGAGACTAGAAAAAAGGTAATACAAATTGTCAACCGGGCAGCAGGTTCAGGAGGAGCCGTGAATTGGACTTATGTGAAAGATGAAATTAAAAACAAAATCGGCCAATTCTTATATACCAAGACCCAAAGAAGACCAATGATATTACCAGTAGTGATTGAAGTGTAAATTATGCGCGTTTTTAGTGGTATTCAACCAACTGGGGCAATTCATATCGGAAACTATCTAGGGGCGATTAAGCATTGGGTAGAACTTCAGAAAAAAGCTGAATGTGTTTTTGTTATCGTTGACCTGCATGCGATCACCATTCCTTATCAGCCGGAGGAATTGAAAAAAAATATTTTTGACACTGCCATTGCATACTTGGCAGCTGGAATCGATCCTGAAAAATCAATTTTGTTTGTGCAATCTCAAATAAAAGAACATACCGAACTTTGCTGGTTACTGGGTACTGTCTGCCCAGTAGGAGATCTCCTCAGGATGACCCAATATAAAGAAAAGTCTAAACAATTTAAAAGAATGATCAATGCTGGCCTTTTGAATTATCCAATTTTACAGACAGCTGATATCTTGCTTTATCAAACAGATATTGTGCCGGTAGGAAAAGATCAATTACAGCATGTGGAGTTAGCCAGAACCATTGCCAGAAAATTTAATCAAAGGTTTGGAAAGGTTTTTGTTGAACCGAAAAGTCAAATCCCCAAAATAGGAGCTAAAATCATGGCTCTGAATAATCCGAAAAAGAAAATGTCAAAAACCTTGGGTCCCAAGTCTTATATTTCCCTCTTTGATGAACCAGATGAAATTAAAAAGAAAGTAATGACGGCAGTTACCGACCCAGGAAAACAAATAAAGTATGATCCTCAGAAAAAACCCGGAATATCCAATCTTTTAACTATTTATTCTTTATTTTCTGGCAAATCAATAAAAAAATTGGAAAAGGATTTTAAGGGACGAGGTTACGAAGATTTTAAAAGATCTTTGGCCAAAGTTTTAATAAATTCTTTGGAACCCTTCAGACGTAAAAGAAAAGAACTTCTCGCCAGAGAAGTCTATGTGGAAGAAATTTTAAATCAAGGGACAAAAAGAGCAAAGATTTTAGCTGCCTCAACAATGATTGGAGTCAGAAAAAAAATGGGTCTCGTTTAGGTATAATATTTAAGTAAAAATTCTGCTAATAATTCACCTCCTAACTGTTCTGGTTTATGCTCAATAAAATATTCTGCTTGAACTCGATCCGGTTCCACCGAAACCCCCTTACCAATCTCAAGCATTTCTTTGTCATTATAATTATTTCCGGTAGTCATAATATGTTTGGGGTCGATATTAAGATACTCGGCTAAATTGAGAATTCCCTTCCCTTTACTCATATTTTTACTACCTATATCATAACCTTCGTTAGTCCAGAGACAATACAAATCGTTCTCTATATCCATCTCTTTCACTAAATCCGGTATTTCTCTCATTTGATCACAATGGACGGTCAAAATAAACATTTTCGGCTCAAAACCTCTTATTCGTTTATCAACAGCCATCATCGACTTAACTCTTTCTTTTATATCCCTTAATTTATTAAAATAGCTGGTAGGATAAGTGGGGTGAATAATGCTGCCTTCAAACCAAGTTAAGTTTCCGTTCTCGGCCTGCAGAATAATTTCTTGGTCAAAAATTTCATTGACCAAACTTTTCAGATATAAGATATTTCTACCTGAAGAAAAGTTTAATCTCACATATTTTTTAAGTTTTTTTAGGTTCTCTATAAACCTTGCTGATAACTGCTTGGATTTCATATATAACTCAGTACCGTCCAAATTTTCTCTTAACTCTGTGCCAGTTGGTATAATCACACCATCAATATCAAAAGTAACAATTTTTATTGCTTCCAATTCTTCTCTGGTTATATCCTCTAAGTTTTTCATCTTAGGTAATTAAAATTTTAATATAACAATTGACTGTTGTCTAAATTTAATATAATGTTTTATTATGAGTTTTTCAATAGGTATTGTCGGTTTACCTAATGTCGGCAAATCAACTTTATTTAAAGCTTTAACCAAAAAGAAAATTGATATTGCTGCCTACCCTTTCACTACTATCCATCCTAATGTTGGAGTAGTTATTGTCCCTGATGAAAGATTAGAAAAAATTGCTGAAATTATTAAACCGGAGAAGGTCACTCCCACTGTTATTGAATTTATTGATATTGCAGGTTTAGTGAAAGGAGCTCACAAAGGAGAGGGTCTAGGAAATCAATTTTTGGCCCATATCAGAAATTGTGATGCCATTTTAGAGGTGGTGAGAACCTTTAACGATCCTGAAGTTGAAAATGTTCTTGGAGAGATTAATCCAGAAAAAGAAATTGAGATAATAAAGGTTGAACTTTTAATGAAGGATTTAGAAACATTAGAAAATTTAATAAAAAAACTTGAAAAAGATGCCAAATCCTCAAGTAAAATTGCTTTAAAAAAAATCGGTATCTTCGAAAAAATTAAAGCTTCGGTATCTGAAGGAAAGTTAATTGCAGATCTTGATTTAACCGAAGAAGAAAAATCAGAAATTCAAGAATACCAATTTTTAACTGCAAAACCAAAAGTGTTGGTCTTAAATATTAATCAAAAGAATGTTGAATTTAAAGGAGAAAATTTCATTCCCCTTAATCTCAAAATAGAAGAGGAAATCTCTGAATTAAATCCTTCAGAATTAAAAGAGCTTGAAATTTCAAGTTCCCTTGACCAGCTTATTTTAAAATGCTACGATATTCTTGACCTCATTACTTTTTATACGATAGCTGGGGGAAAAGAAACAAGAGCTTGGACTGTAATGAAAGGAAGCAGGGCCCCAGAAGCAGGGGGAAAAGTCCATTCTGACTTTGAGGGAAAATTCATAAAGGCTGAAGTAATTAGTTGGGACAAATTAATAGAGGCGGGTTCCCGCCTCGAAGGGCGAGGCTCGCCAGGGGCGGCTTGGCCAAGAACCCGGGAACTGGGATGGCTAAAAATAGTAGGGAAAGATCATGTTGTGGAAGACGGGGATGTAATTGAGTTTAAGATATAATTTTACAAAGATGAAATTTTACGAACTTGTTTATTTCATTTCTCCAAAATTAACTACAATGGAGGCACAAGAATTTTCAGAAACGATAATTGATTTGATAAAAAAGGGGGGGGGAATTTTAGACGAGATTAAAAATCCCAAAAGGAGAAAATTGGCTTATCAAATTAAAAAAGAGTCTGAAGGTTCCTTAACCAGTCTAAATTTTTATTTTGAACCTGAAAAAATAGAAAACCTAACAAAAAAAATCGATTCTGATGATCAAATTCTCCGCTCCCTTATTTTAACTAAAAAACTACCAAGAAAAATGGAGTTGCCAAAAATACCAAAAATAAAAAAAGAAGAAAAAGTAGCTTTAGAGGAGATAGAGAAAAAAATCGAAGAAATATTAGGGGAATAAACTATTATGAATCTCAATAAAGTATTTTTAATTGGGAGAGTAGCTACTGATCCTGAGATGAGATCTACCTCCGGTGGTCAGCCAGTTTGTAATTTTAGACTAGCTACCAACCGGGTTTGGACCAATCGAGATTCAGGGCAAAAACAGGAAAAAACTGAATATCACAGCATAGTTTTGTGGCGAAGATTGGCTGAAATTGCTTCTCAATTTTTAACCAAGGGGTCTTTGGTTTTAATTGAAGGAAGAGTAGAAACCAGATCCTGGGAAGATGCATCGGGCAATAGGAGATTTCGAACAGAAATCATTGGAGAACGGCTTCAATTGGGACCAAAGGCAGCAGGAAAAGTAGTTCCACCAGAAGAAAAAGAATCAGCTGAAACTAAGCCATCAGAAGAAGAAATTCCAATTATTGAAGAAGAAGGGTCAGAAGAAATCGATATTAAAGATATCCCCTTTTAAAATATTATCTGCCCTCCTTCGCTAAAACTACGGAGGACATCCTTCGCTCCTTATAAAGTAAAGAGCTATAAGGATTGAAAGGATGGCTTGCCATCCGTAGCTCCGAGCGAAGGGAGGAGCGAAGGATGGAGTGTTATTTTTGCCAAAAGAGTATAGAGGAAATCGATTTCAAAGATACGAGACTTTTAGGAAGATTTATTTCCGGTTTAGCTAAAATTAGAGCTAAAAAAAGAACTGGGGTCTGTTCTTTTCATCAAAGAAAATTAGCTCGAGCAATAAAGAGGGCTCGTTATCTTGGATTACTTCCATATATTACTAAATAAGTAGTTTGGGTAGCTTGCTGTGTGTGAAAACAGTGGGCATTTAAGAAATAAAGACAACAAAAACTGCTTTTAAAAGCAGTTTTTGTATATTTAATAAGTTATTTAACTCTAACTAAAAAAATCGTCTAGCTACTAGATATAATTACCTGTTTTATCTTCTCCCCTATTTCTGGATTCTCTTTTAAAAAATTTTTACTTGCTTCCATTCCTTGGCCCAATTTTGTATTTTCATATTGAAACCAACTACCAGATCTTTTAACAATCTCTTGTTTCAAAGCTAAATTTAAAATATCGCCAAAATAGGAAATTCCTTCGTTATAGTAAATATCAAATTCAGCAGTCTTGAAAGGGGCCGCTACCTTACTCTTTACAATTTTTGCTTTAATTCTGGATCCCACAATTTCATCACCAGATTTGATCTGGGCTATCCGTCTCAAATCAATTCTCACTGAGGCGTAAAATTTAAGGGCCAAACCTCCGGGAGTAGTCTCTGGATTGCCAAAACGAACTCCTATTTTCATTCTGGTTTGATTCAAAAAGATAATTGACGTCTTTGTTTTGGCAACAATACCGGAAAGCTTTCTCAAAGCGGAAGACATCAATCGAGCCTGAAGCCCGATCTGAAATTCTCCCATTTCACCGGCAATTTCTGCTTTAGGAGCTAGTGCTGCCACCGAATCAATAACAATAGCATCAACTTGACCGGATCTAACTAAGGTCTCCACAATTTGTAAAGCCTGCTCCCCAGAATCCGGCTGAGAAATTAAAAGATCGTCAACATTAACTCCAATTTTCCTAGCATAATCAGGGTCTAGGGCATGTTCCGCATCAATAAAAGCACCAATCCCCCCTTTTTTTTGAACTTCAGCCAAAATATGAAGAGCCAAAGTTGTTTTTCCTGTCATCTCAGGGCCATAAATTTCAATTACCCTGCCTCGAGGAACCCCTCCTACGCCTAAGATTAAATCAAGAGACATGGAACCGGTAGGAATGACATCAATATCAACTGCCCTCACTTCCTTTAATTTCATAATCGCTCCTTCCCCAAATCGCTGCTTGATTTCCTCCACTGCCTCTTCCAAATCCTTTTTTTCGATTTTTTGTTCTTTCTTCTTTGCCATACTTTTTTATAATATTCCTTTTGAAAATAATGTCAATAAAATATAAAGTAAGCGAGTCAATAAGTCTTTAAAATAACCTTTCTAAATCTCTTCGCATTTAAAACTTTGTTGCCGAGCGATTACTCCTCCTCACTCTCAATATACACCTCCCTTGGTTTTGCTCCTTCTCCTGGTCCTACCACCCCCCTATCTTCTAATATATCTATTAATCTGGCTGCTCGGGCATACCCTATTCTTAATCTTCGTTGTAAAAGAGAGGCAGATGCCTTTTTGGCCTCTCTAACCACTCTCTTTGCCGTTTCATATAAGGGGTCCTCAGTACCGAAAAATTCGAGTTCTTCTTTGAAACTTTTCTCAACGCTCTTCTCCAACTCATCAAATTCTATTTTCTGAGTCTCAAGTCCTTTTGATTTTAGATCATTTACCACTTTTTTGACCTCTTTCTCTGAAATATAGGCTGCCTGAACCCTTTTTGGTTTAGCTGTCTCAGCAGAAGTATAGAGAAGATCTCCTAAACCCAATAGTTTCTCAGCTCCTGCCATATCCAAAACTGTTCTCGAATCAACTTGGCTAGCCACCTGGAAGGCAATTCGAGAAGTAATGTTCGCTTTAATTAAACCGGTCACAACCTCAACCGAAGGCCTCTGAGTGGCTACCACTAAATGAATTCCTACGGCTCTTGCCATCTGGGCTAATCTGACAATTTCTGCTTCAATCTCTCTCCCCTTAGCTGCCATTAAATCTGCCAATTCATCAATAATCAAAACAATGTACGGAAGTAAAGGAGAACCTTCTTCTTTTACTACTTGATTGTAGCTGATAATATCTCTGGTGTTTTTAGCTGAAAAAACTTCAAATCTTCTTTCCATTTCATTTATTAACCACTTTAGGACCAAGACCGTGTTGTTTACATCAAATATTACTGGAGTCAAAAGATGGGGAAGAGGATTGTAAACTGGGAATTCTACTCTTTTCGGATCAATTAAAATGAATTTCAAAGTTTCTGAAGAATTCTGATACAAAAGGGAAATAATTAAACTATTCAAACAAATAGTCTTACCGGTGCCAGTAGAACCTGCTACCAAAAGGTGAGGCATCCTAGCCAAATCTGCAAAGACCATTCTTCCTGCCACATCTCTTCCTAAAGCAAAAGTCAAATTTGAAACTGAATTTTGAAAATCGGGATGAGCTATCAAGTTTCTCATTCGAACTTGTGCTCTCACTTTATTTGGTACTTCAACTCCCACCAAAGCCTTGCCAGGGATGGGAGCTTCAATCCGGATAGGATGAGAGGCTAAGGACAGCGCCAAATCATTGCCCAGATTGACAATTTTTGACAATTTTACTCCTTCAGCTGGTTTTAAAGTATATTGGGTAACAGTAGGACCAACATGAACTTCACTCATTTCAACTGGAATTCCAAAATTTTGCAAAGTTTTTTTGATAATAGCTAAGTTATTTTTAATATCCCCTGAAGTTGGAGTTCCAGAATCAGCATTCAGCAAATTAAGAGGAGGAAGAAGATAGGAGGCTTTTTGTTCTTTTTCAATCGATATGCGCTTCAATTCAAAAGGCACCACCGGAGGACTCTTTTCTTCCTCTGGAGAAATTTCTTTCTCTTTTGTCGCTGGAGGGATTTCTTTAACTTTAAAACGGGGGGCAAAAATTTTTTTTATGAAAGAGGGTTTCTTAATTTCAGTTTCTTTTTCTCTTCTTATTAAAAAAGATTGAAATAAAATTAAAATTCCGATTAGAATTAAAGCTGAAAAAATAATCTGGCTGACCCAAAAACCAAAAAGCGAAGATACAGGCCAGGCTATAAGATATCCTAAGCTCCCTCCTAGTTGCGCCTCTTGATTGAAAAAAGATAAAAAACCAGCAATTCCTAAAATAAAAAGGGCTGCTCCCAAAAAATATATTTTCCGATATTCTTTTTTAAGAAATAAAAGGGCTAAAAAGAGGAAGACGAAAGGAATCAAAAGAGTGGTTTTCCCAATTAAAAAACCAAAAAATCTAAGTAAAAATTCCCCTCCTATTCCAGCCTTTTCAAAAAAGCTCAAAATCAGAATTAAAGAAAAAGCGAGAAATAAAACACTAAAAATTCGAGATCTTATCTGGTCTGAAAAGGGAGAATAATTTTTTTTATCTTCCGGATTTTTTTTTAAGTTTTTTGGTCTTTTATTCTTGGCCACTTCTGCTTTTTGTAGTTTGAATCCTAACCTACCAACTACCAGATACAAACTACTGTTTTTTAAAACCAGTTCCAGCTGGGATTAGCTTTCCTATTATAACATTCTCTTTCAATCCCTTTAATTGATCAGATTTTCCTTCCATTGCAGCTTTAATCAAAACTCGGGAAGTTTCCTGGAAAGATGCTGCAGATAAAAATGAATCAGTCGTCAGAGCTACCTTAGAAATTCCTAATAGAATTGGTTGAAAAGAAATTATTCTTTTTTTCTCTTTTTTTAATCGGAGGTTCTCTTGAAGAACCTTTGCTTTCCCTAAAATTTCTCCGGCAGTAAAATCTGTGGCTCCTGGATCTAAAATCCTCAATCGAGAAAACATCTGTCGAATTATCACTTCCAGGTGTTTATCGTGAATAACTGCTCCTTGAGAAACATAGATTTTTTGAATCTCTTTAATAATATATCTCTGAGTGTTGTGATCCCCCGTCAATTTATATAATTCTTTTAAATTTAAATTACCCTCAGCTAGAGTTTGACCCTTTTTCACCTCCTCCCCTTTTTTAACTAATATCGCCTGTCTATCCGCAATTTTATAATCTAAAATTGCATTCTTTTTCTTCTTCAACCGCAGTTCACGGAGGTTATTTTTTATTTTTATTCTCAACACTCTTTCTGGAGTAATATCAATTACCTTCCCTTCAGCAACTGAAATCGGAGCTTCCAAACTCGGAGGTCTTGCTTCAAAAATCTCTTCCACCCGAGGCAATCCTAAAGTAATATCTCCTTCCCCCGCTACCCCTCCCATATGGAAAGTTCTCATCGTCAACTGGGTACCAGGTTCTCCAATGGCCTGGGCTGCCACCACTCCTACCGCTTCTCCTAATTTAATGAGCTGATTTAAGCCTAAGTCCCAACCATAACACTTTTGACAAATTCCTTGTAAACTTTTGCAACTAAGAGGAGAGCGAACTTGTAATTTTTCAATTGCAGCTTTTGAGATGAGATCTGCCTTATCCCAATCGATGATTTCTCCTTCTTTCACAATCAGCCTTCTAACCTTTAGCTTTACAACTTTTGCGCCTGGCTGTTTGGCTGTTATATTTTGTAAAGATATTCTTCCCAAAATCTTAAAAAGGAGATTTTGACCAAGATCTGTAGCATCTTCTCTAAAAATCGTCATTCCCTTTTTATCTCGGCAATCTTCTTCACTAATTATCATTTCATGAGCAACGTCAACTAGTCTTCGAGTCAGATACCCCGCAGTTGAAGTTCTCAAGGCGGTATCTGCTGTACCTTTCCTTGCTCCATGGGTAGAAATAAAATATTCCAAAATACTAAATCCTTCCTTGTAAGAATTCTTAACCGGTAGCTCAATAATCTGACCTGAGGGATTAATCACCAATCCTTTCATCCCAGCCATCTGCACAGTCTGTACCCAGGACCCCCTAGCCCCAGAAGAAATAATATAATGCACTGGCCCCAATTCAGGCAAAGTTTTGGGAACTAATTTTTCAATTTCTAATTTTGCTCTCTGCCAAACTTCAATAGCCTGAATTCTTTTTTCATCTCTTGATAATAACCCTTTTTTATAATGTTTATCTATTACTTCAATCTCTTTCTCTGCGTCTTTAATTATTTTCCCTTTCCCTGGAGGGGTAATTAAATCTGTCATTCCCCAAGAAATACCTGATTTGGTAGACATTTCAAATCCTAAATTTTTAATTTTATCTAAATATATGTGGGTCAGATCAATCCCTATTTTGCCAATTATCAAACCCACTATCTTCTCTAGCTTCTTTCCATTGATTTCTTCATTAATAAACGGGAGCTCAAGAGGTAAGGTTTGGTTAAAAAGAATTCTCCCCACCGAGGTTTCTATAATCATTCCCGATTTTTCGGGCTGACCGGAGGTGGTGCGTGGGTGGATGGATTGTAGTCTGACCTTAATTTTTTCTCTCAAATCAATAATGCCTGTGTCATAGGCTAAAATAGCTTCACCTTGAGATCCAAAGACTTTTCCCTCCCCCATTGCTCCAGGAACGGTGTAGTCTTTAATTTTAGTTACCCAATAGCAACCCAAAACAATATCTTGCTCCGGGGAAACAATGGGAGTACCGGTAGCAGGTTTTAACAAATTAAGACTTGATAACATTATCTCTTTAGCTTCCTTTTGAGCTTCTTTAGATAGGGGTAAATACACTGCCATCTGGTCGCCATCAAAATCGGCATTAAAGGCCTTACAAACTAAAGGGTGAACTCTCATTGCCTCTCCTTCAATTAAGATTGGTTGGAAAGCCTGAATACCCAATCGATGTAAGGTTGGAGCTCGGTTGAGCAAGACCAATTTATCCTTAACCACCTCTTCTAAACTCTCCCAAACCTCATCAGTTTCTTGTTCAATTAACCTTGAGGCTCCCCGAACATTATAAGCTAATTCCTTTGCTAAGATTTTTTGAATGACCATGGGTTTGAATAATTCCAGGGCCATTTTCTTCGGAAGACCTACTTGATTAAATTTCAATTCAGGCCCTACCACAATTACCGATCTTCCAGAATAATCTACTCTCTTTCCTAAAAGATTCTGCCTAAATCTCCCTTGTTTCCCTTTGAGCATATCAGCTAACGATTTCAAAAGCCTCCTTCCCCCGGTGGTAGCTAGGGTAGTGGTCCCTTTTCGCATACTGTTATCAATTAAGGCATCAACTGCTTCTTGCAGCATTCTTTTTTCATTTCTAACAATAACCTCAGGAGCTTTAACTTCTAGTAAATATTTGAGCCGGTTATTTCTGTTAATCACCCTGCGATAAAGATCATTTAAATCAGAAGAGGCATATCTTCCCCCATCTAATTGAACCATAGGTCTCAAATCAGGAGGTAAAATTGGTAAAATTGTTAAAAACATCCATTCTGGTCGAATTTTGGCTTTTAGCATTTCCCGGAGAAACTGCAATCTTCTTAAAATTTTCCTTTGATTGAGGGAAGAAGCCTCTTTGGCTTCTTTTTTTAGCGGATCTATGGTCTTTGCCAGATCAATCTCTTCAAAGATCTTCCTTAAAACTTCAGCTCCCGTTCCTGCTTCAAAAATTTCTCCATATTTTAGAGAGAGATTATGATAATCTACCTCAGAAAGAGTTTTTAGGATATCTAACCCTAAAACTTCCCCTCTCGCTTTCTCTTTAGCTGTCTGAAGAGCTTGAGTTCTTGATTCCAAAGAAGGAACTCGTCCTGCCGCCTCACGAGAGGCGAGCTTCGTTCCTTTGGAGCGGGAGTCTGTCGAAGAAGATTTTTTCTTTTTTGTCTCAGATTTTAAACTTCTTAATTTTTGTTTGTACTCTCTTTCAATTTCTTGTAAAACTTCCTTCCTTTTTTCTCTGTTAACTTTAGTAATAATATAGGCTGCAAAATAAATCACTCTTTCTAGTTGGAGCATTGGAATACCCAAAACCATTCCTATTCTGGAAGGAACCCCCCGTAAAAACCAAATATGAGAAGCTGGAGCTGCTAATTTTATATGACCCATCCTTTCTCTTCTCACTTGAGACTTTGTCACCTCCACTCCACAGCGATCACAGATTATTCCTTTGTAACGAATCCTTCGATACTTCCCACAATAACATTCATAATCTTTTACGGGTCCGAAGATTTTCTCATCAAATAAACCATCCTTTTCTGACCTCTGGGTTCGGTAATTAATGGTCTCAGGTTTTGTCACCTCCCCTTTTGACCAAGACAAAATTTCTTCTGGGGATGCTAATTTTATTTTTATTGATTCAAGGTCAGCTACACGCATAATTTAAAATTCTAAATTCTAATATCTAAATCCTAAACAAATTCGAATTTTCTAATTTTCCAAATCCCAAACACGTTTGGAACATTATAATTTAGGATTTGTTTCGAATTTAGGATTTCGAATTTCGGATTTTTCTTGCGGTGGTTTCTCCTTCACTTCTACATTTAATCCAAGGGATTTTAATTCACTGATTAGTAAATTAAAGGAAGCGGGCAGACTGGGAGGTTTTATTAGTTCTCCTTTCAAGATTGCTTCATAGGTAGCGGCTCTTCCTGGAACATCATCAGATTTAATAGTCAACATTTCCTGAAGAGTACTGGCAGCTCCATGCCCTTCTAAAGCCCAGACTTCCATTTCTCCAAATCTCTGTCCTCCAAACTGGGCTTTCCCTCCCAAAGGTTGCTGGGTAATTAAAGAATAAGGACCAATGGAGCGCATATGGATTTTATCTGTCACCATATGGATTAATTTCATCATGTAAATATACCCAACTGTAATTTTCTCCTCAAAAGGCTCCCCAGATCTTCCATCATAGAGAGTAAATTTACCATCCTCAGAAAGAGAAGCTGTTTTTAGCTCTTCTTTGATATCTTCCTCAGTAGCTCCAGCTAAAGCCGGAGAGATAGCAATATACCCCAGTTTCTTAGCTGCCAATCCCAGATGAGTCTCTAAGACCTGACCAACATTCATTCTGGAGACAACACTTAGAGGATTTAAGATAATGTCTACTGGAGTTCCATCTTCTAAAAATGGCATTTCTTCATCAGGTAAAACTTTAGAAACTACTCCTTTATTTCCGTGGCGCCCCGTCAATTTATCACCGGCTTGGATTTTTCGAATCTCAGCTACTTCAACCTGGATTCTTTTTATTACTCCCGGCTCCAATTTCACCCCTTTTTCTCTCTCCCAAATTTTAACCTCAGTTACTCTTCCTTTTTTCCCATGTTCCATTCGTAAAGAAGTATCCTTGACCTCCCTCGCCTTTTCCCCAAAAATTGCCCGAAGTAATCTCTCTTCAGCCGTCAAATCCGTCTCACCTTTGGGAGAAATTTTTCCAACCAAAATATCATTAGGTTCAACCTCTGCCCCAATTCTAACGATCCCTTCCTCATCAAGATCTTTCAATCTTTCCTCCCCCACATTGGGAATATCAGCGGTGGTGATTTCAGGTCCCAACTTTGTTTCTCTAATATCACAACTAAAGTCGTCAATATGAATTGAGGTAAAGATATCATCTTTGACCAATCTTTCGGAGATTAAAATAGCATCTTCAAAATTCCCTCCCCGCCAAGGTAAAAAGGCAACTAAAATATTTTTGCCTAAAGCCAAGTACCCTCTGGAAATCGCTGCTCCATCTGCTAAAATCTCTCCTTTCTTAACCATTCTCCCTTTTTTAACTATTGCCCTTTGATGGAAACAGGTATATTGATTGGTTCTAAAGAAAGTCTTTAATTGATAGGTTTTACGATTTTTCTTTGGAGTTTTATATAAAACAGTAATCTTTTCTCCATCTACTTCTTCAACCTGCCCCTCTCCTTCAGACACTATTTCCTGCCCAGAATCTTGGGCAACTTTCTCCTCCATTCCAGTGCACACAAAAGGTATTTCAGGATTAATTAAAGGAACGGCTTGTCGCTGCATATTAGAACCCATCAAAGCTCGATTGGCATCATCATTTTGTAAAAAGGGGATAAGAGAAGTGGCAACGGAAATTGATTGTGTAGAAGAAACATCAATAAAATCAATCTTTTCTTTTTCGATCTGGCCTGGCTCTCCTTTAATTCTGGCTTCAACTTTTGGTTCTAAAATATCTCCTTTTTCACCAATTGAGATTCCAGCAGGAACAATATTATATTTTTCTTCTTCATAGGCATTCAGATATCGAATTTCAGAAGTAACTTTCCCCTTTTCCACCTTAAAATAAGGGGCTTCCAAAAATCCATAGGGATTAATTTTGGCAAAAGAAGCTAAATGGCCCACTAAACCGATGTTTGGGCCTTCAGGAGTCTGAATGGGGCAAATTCTCCCATAATGGGAAGGCTGAACATCTCTGACCTCAAAACCTGCCCTTTCTCTAGTTAAGCCCCCTGGACCTGTAGCTGATAACCTTCTTTTGTGCTCCAATTCCGCTAAAGGATTCTCATTATCCATAAATTGGGCAATCTGACTGTTGGTGAAGAACTCTTTTACAACTGCCATAAATGGCCGTGGATTGATGAGCTGCACTGGAGCCAAGGTAGCTAAATCTAAGGTTGACATTCGATCTTTGATTATCCTTTCCATTCTCATTAATCCCACTCTCAATCTATTTTGTAAAAACTCAGAAAGAACTCTCACCCTTCGTGAACCTAAATGATCAATTTGATCAGGTTTAGCTTCAGCAGTATTATTAAGCTTAATGATTTCTCTCAAGGTTTCCACAATATCCTCTGGTTTCAACACTCTATCCTCTATTGAAATTCCCTCCTCTCCTGGATTTCCTAGGCTTCGACTGAGCCCTTCGGTAAACTCAGGGCGGTGAGCTTGTCGAATGCCCTCAGCCGAATGTCCTCTAATTTTTTCTTTTTTCTTTAAAACCGGCTTTCCCCTTCTTGTTTTTTCTTCTAACTTTGGAAGTCTTTGCCCCATTCTCCATCTTCCCACTTTCGACAAATCATACCTTTCAAAATTAAAGAACATATTTTCAATTAATTCTCTGGCAGTTTCTGGGGTAACCAAATCTCCTGGCCTTAATCTCTTATAGATTTCAACCAAAGCTTCAGCCTGGTTGTGAGTTAGATCTCGCTGTAAGGTTTCTTTGATAAAACTTAATTCTGGGTCCCGATCTACATCCTGAAACAGATCAATTATTTGAGCGTCTTTATCAATTCCCAGAGCCCTCAAAAGAGTGGTTACTGGTAACTTTCTTTTTCTATCAATTTTCACTCCAATTAAACCTGAGCCTTCTGTTTCAAATTCTAGCCAGGCTCCCCGATTGGGGATAATTTTTGCTCCAAAATAATTTTTGCCCGAAATTAACTGGCTGGTAAAAAATACCCCGGGAGAGCGAATTAATTGGGAAATGACCACTCGTTCTACTCCATTTACAATAAAAGTTCCCCTGTCAGTCATTAAGGGGAAATCAGTTAAAAAAACCTCTTGCTCTTTGATCTCTTTTGTTTTGAGATTAACTAATTTAGTCTTCGCTCTTAATGGAGCTTCATAAGAATCATTGTTCTGTTTTGCTTCAAAATCTGATTTGTATCTTGGCTGATCTAATTTATAATCCAAAAACCAAAGCTCTAACTCCTTTTTAGTATAATCTCTAATTGGAGAAATCTCAGAAAAGAGCTCTTTTAAATCTCTCTCCCAAAATATTTTCCAACTTTCCTTCTGGGTTTCTAATAGATAAGAAGGGAAGAGAGAAATTTTTGATTTCCCGAAATTTTTTATTTTAATCTCCATAAAATACAAAAAATCCCTAATTAGACTCTTTTTATTAGGGCAAAATCTCTAAAGATTTAATTGCAGAAATTCAAATATCAAAATATCCGGGCCAGAAAATCTATTTTTACTTTAATCCCTTAGAAAATTTTGTCAAGCCCTCCCAAGTTTTTGGACCGGAACCAAGGGTTTCAGATTTAGCAAAAGCAGTCCAAAAATTTGGGAGGGCAAGTCCCTAGAGAGTATTAAAGATGCTATTCCTTTTCTTCTTCCTCAACTAGGGGTGGCGTTTTCTCTTTTTCAATTTCTTTCTCAAGTTCCTCTTTCTCTTTTTTAACTTGCTCGTCAAATTGCCTTAACTGATTAACAATTCTTTGTAAATCTGCCCTCAATGAAGCCACAGATTCCAGAGAGGAGATCTGCCCAGAAAGAAAATTGAGGGTCTGTCCGTATTCTTGTAAAGCTCTTCCTTTTTTCCCTTCCTCTCGATACACTCTGGCTAAACTATAGTGGGCATCGGCAAAATCTGGTTTCAAGGAAATAGCATCTTGGAAGTTTCTCTTCGCTAGCTCCGTATCATTTCTTAAGTTAAGATAGGCCCACCCCAAATCATTTC
Organism: Patescibacteria group bacterium; assembly: GCA_018609195.1. Classification (GTDB taxonomy): domain Bacteria; phylum Patescibacteriota; class Minisyncoccia; order Minisyncoccales; family RBG-13-36-15; genus JAHCSE01. Next base: position 30,630 of record JAHCSE010000004.1, on the reverse strand, counting down.
GATGTCTGGGATTTAAAGGATCAAGGAAAATCTCTTGGGGGAAGACATTGTTTATTAATAAATCATCTTGATTTTCAAGAGTAACTGAACTGTAAACTCTCTGGAGATTTTCCCAATTGAAAATATTATGGGGGGCTAAGCGAACTGCCAATTCTCCCTCAATGACGGCTGTCTGTAAAAGCTGCTGCTTTCCTTCCTCTGATAATAATTCTTGTTGTTGAGCCAAAATGACAAAATTAAGAGAGGTAGAGGAGAGAGACCTCCGATAGCTATCATTATTTGGCATTATATTTCTGGCTCTCACTAAAGATTCTAAAATTAAATTAGGATCCGGCCTTTCTTTGAGCTGCTCTTTCTGGGCTCTGGTAAATTGAAGTTCGGCCCGGAAGATTTTAGCTTCCTGCCAGAGCAAAGGAACTAAAACCAGAAAGGTAATTAAACCTATTAACCAAGGCATAATCTCTCTCTTCCCTTCAGTTATCCTTTGAACCTGAATGGTGGCTAAAGATAGCTCAACCTCCCTTACTCCGGCCAAATTAATAAGCCGAGAAACAGATCCAGCCAGTCCTAAAAATAACCAAAATGTAAAGTAAATTACGGTGAAAGAGGAAGTAAATAAAATAATAAAGGTAAATACAAAAAGAGAAGAGAACAACCCAAAAGCTAAATTCTTCTCTACTCTTTCTTCAGAAACTGCTTTTTTCCATGCTTCCTTAGCCATTTTTAGAAATCTGAACAAAATCCAAATAAAGGCGAAGAAAGCTAAAATTCCTAAAGTTGAGATAATTTGGAAATATTCATTAGAAGATTTTTCAAAACGAAGATCCCAAACAGAGGTTTGGTTAAATCTTACTGGTTTAAAGCTCGTAAAGTCAAAGATATAGGTCCCAGGCCCTGAACCCAGAGCTAAAATCTTTAGATTCTGAAATCCACCTGTAGTAATTGCCCAGGCCGTATTCGCATCCATTCTCAATTCATGTTGAAAAGCTTTGTCTTTAAGAAAAGGAATTTGAGACTTAATAAATCCAACATTATTGATAACCAAAAGCAAAAGGAAAATGAAAAAAATAATCGCAGTTTTAATTGTAATGGTTTTCGAAAACTGAAAACGAGTAAAGAGAAAAGGTAAAAGAAAAACTAAAAAGACAGCTCCCACTGCTGCCGAATGCGAAATCAAAGAAATGTAAAAAAGGAAAAGGATGCTGGCCAAAGCTGCTAAAATCTGGGAAATTTTGCTCTTTTCAAACAAAAAGACAAAATATACAATGGGGAACAAAATCGCTAAAAAGAAAACAGCTCTATCGGCAAAGCCAGCTGGAGTAAGCAAAGGATTTCTCAGGTAAGAACCCAGGAGATAAAAATCAAAAAAATTCAAAATTCCAAAAATGGCAATTAACACCCCGGAAAAGCTGAGAGAGGTTAAAACTTTAACAATCTGTTTTTTTTCTCTGATGTTAGAAGCTACGAGGAAAAAAGTAAAAAGATAAATAAAAAGGCTAACGAAGCCGTCATGAAACCTGGGATAGGAACCGAACATTGAGGAAAAGCGATGGATGGAAAAGATTGTTGAAAGAAAGAAAAGACCAAAAAAAGTGAGAATAGGTATTGTCAGAGGACTATGTAAAATCTTAACCTGTCCTTTCAGAATCATCTTGATCGCCCAGAGAATGGCTAAAATACTGATAAAAAAGACAATTAATAACTGTTTGGGAAATTCAAAAGCCTCAGTGGTTATTGGTAAAAAAAACAAAGGTAATAAAAAAACTAAGAGAATTACTCCCCACTCAATAATTTTGGAGAAAATATTAATCAATTGCTCGCGCATAAAAAATGAGCTTAATCTATTTTTCCTGTTTAGCTCCGGATTAGATGCGTTTTGAGCGCCAGGAGATAAATTTGAAGACTTTTATTGATAACTCCCAGATATCCTTATTAAAGGTGACCGCGAGACATTCTTTCCCACTACACGTATTATATCACTTCTCAATTTTCTCAATCACTGATAAAAAATTATCATAAATCAAATTTTCATCAACAAAACTCCAAAATTTTAGATTTTTCTTTTCTTGCTCAAAATGTTTTTTGCAAAGATGCGGCCAAGTAGGGGTTCGTTTTGGATAGGCTTCAACATAAGCCTTTCTTTTACATCTGCGATAGTCACAGTGTGAGAGTCTACTCATTTGTGTTTTTGTTTGAGAGAAAATTTATTATTCTGGATGTAATTTAATATCTAACAAAATATAAATATCGCCCCTAATTAAAAAATAGAAACGGTAATTTCTATTTACTCGGGCCTGCCAAATGTCGTGTCTTTCATTATACTTTTTAGTCCGCAACGAAGGATGACGTAGATTCTGCAGAAGATAATTAACTTGTTTTCTAAATTTTCTTTTAATTTCCTTGGGAAGAAATTTATAGCTTCTCTCAAAATGGGGAGCGTAAAGAATCTTCATTAAATCTTATTTCTTGCTATTCAGGGATTTTATTAAATCTTTAACGTTCTCAAAGGGTCCAATAAGCTTTCCTCGTTTAACCTCTTTTAGGGCCTCTTTAAGATCCTTATTGAGTTGGGTTCTGGCTTTTTTCCTTAAAACACGCAAAATTGCCTCATATTCTTTCCGAGGTATAATCACTAATTCGCCCTTTTTAATTAATTCTTTTGGAATAGTAATAATTTTCCCCATATAGTTGTATTATAATCTTTTTGAAAAAAGCGTCAAATTTCGTGATCAAGATTATTCGTTTACTGGTTCTTCAGTTGATTATTCAGCTGGCTCCTCCAGAACAGGTTCCTCAACAACTGGTTCTTCAACTATGGGTTCCTCAGCTGGAGGTTCCTCCTCAGCTGGTGGTTCTTCTAAAGGAGGTGGTTCCTCAATTGGTGGCTCCTCAGTAGGTGGTGATTCTCCAGCAAGTGGTTCTTCTAATGGAGGCTCCCCTATTGGCGGTTCTTCAACCAGAGGTTCTTGTCCAGCTGGTGGTTCTTCAATCGTAGGCTCTTCAGTGGGGGGTTGTTCTCCTGAAGGTTCCTCAGCTGGAGATGGCTCTACCGGGGGCTCAGTGGGAGGTGGTTCGGTAGAAGATGGCTCTACTGGTGATTGTTCAACCGGCGGCTCTTCAGTTAGTGCTTGGTCAGAAGGGTTTCCTGCTTGGCATTCTCCCTCATAACTTACCATCTGCCCGTTTCGTATCTTAATACAATATGACTGACCACTCACCTCATCATAGAGAGTAACGCCAGTTGGCTTCTCTGGGCTTCCCACTTTCAAATTTTCGGTCTCTATAACACCTGCGACTAATTTCTGAACCTGTAAAATTCCATTTTCAATTACGAGCCCCAGGGAAGCTAAGGCTTGTTTTATTTTTTGAACAAAACCATCAAGTAAAGAATCTCCTTCTGGCTGTTGGCTGTCAGGCTGTAAGAATGCCAAGCTTTCTTCTGTTAGATCTATGCGCTGGGAGATTTCTTGAATGGATTTGGCGAGTACCGCCATAATTCCATACTTTGATATTGAATACGGAAGACCATCTTCGTCATACAAAGCAAGGTGTGGGTTGCTTACCGCAATATTTTCAGCAATAAATCCCCATTGTATTCTGTTTGTCTTATCAGAATTTTTAATAAAGGACGAAGGTTTAAAAGAATTCACGATGTCAATGCCGTTAATATCAAGTTCCTCAATATTATATTTGAAGCGTGCAGAGGAAATGTCGCAGTCATTGCCTGCGGCATCTCTAGTAACAACACCGCCACCGATAGCTATACACAAAGTTTCGCGGTCGTCCGTAGCAGCTACTACGCTCACCATAGGCGACAATTTTGAGCTGACCGAGGTCATGACCCTGTTGCCTGTGCCAGTGGCAGCTACGGCGGCGAACAGGCCAAGCTCCGGAGACCAGGTTATGCCAAGCCAATCATTGTCAGCGGCTGAAGTTCTGATTGTCCAGGTAATGCCGTCTGGAGAGGTCATGACCCGGTTGTCTGTGCCGGAGTCAGCTACGGCGGCGAACAGGCCAAGCTCCGGAGACCAGGTTATGGCAAACCAACTATTGTCAGCGGCTGAAGTTCTGGAGACCCAGGAATTATCAGTGAGGTAATTTCTGGCTGTGATATCAGCGTCTTTGTGTGAATAAAATTTACCGGCGACTGAGAGTTTTTTTATAGGACTCGCCGTCCCGATGCCGACGTTGCCCGTGCTTAAAATCGTCAACAAGTCACTGTAAGCTCCACCATTAATACTGCTTTGAAAATCTAATCCACCCGTGGGAGCGGCTGCTCCTTGAATTGGCCTCACGAAAGATCTAAAGTCGACTGACTGACTAGCAGGGTTAGGACCACCGGTTTTCCAGCCAAACCCTCTCCACCTTAGAGCTGGGGATATCTGCTGCAACCCAGCTGCAGCAGCAGTGGTATTGACCAGAGCCAGGCCAGAAGTATTAGTCTGGGTAATGCCCAGAGAGTTGGTAGTAACATCTAATTTGGACCCCGGCCCCGTCGTCCCAATGCCGACGTTGCCTTCTATGATAAGGCCTAAGTCATATTCATTGACATCATCATCATTATCTCCTATAACATACATCTTTGTTCCGTCTGGCTTGAAGAAAACGCCTGTAGGGGCTGTGTCCTCTCCTGCCACGCTAAATAACTGGTTGAACGAAGCAGTTAAGACATCCCAGGGAGTTGATAAGTTATATTCATTGACCTCATCACCAGCAGTCCCTATAACATACATCTTTGTTCCGTCTGGCTTGAAGAAAACGCCTGTAGGGACTATTTCCTATCCTAATACGCTAAATAACTGGAGGAACGAAGCTGTTAAGACATTCCAGGGAGTTGATAAGTTATATTCATTGACATCAACACCACTTTGCCCTATAACATACATCTTTGTTCCGTCTGGCTTGAAGAAGAGGCCTGTAGGGACTGTTTCCTCTCCTGCCACGCTAAATAACTGGTTGAACGAAGCTGTTAAGACATCCCAGGGAGTTGATAAGTTATATTCATTGACGTCATCACCAGTAGACCCTATAACATACATCTTTGTTCCGTCTGGCTTGAAGAAAACGCCTGTAGGGACTGTTTCCTCTCCTGATACGCTAAATAACTGGAGGAACGAAGCAGTTGAGACATCCCAGGGAGTTGACAAGTTATATTCATTGACATCATCACCAATAAGTCCTATAATATACATCTTTGTTCCGTCAGGCTTGAAGAAAACGCCTCGGGGATTTGTTTCCTCTCCTGCTACGTTAAATAACTGGAGGAAGGAAGCTGTAGTGACACGCCAGGAAAATCCACTGGGAGTGCTTGCCATAGCTTGAGTGGAGCCGTCGAAGAACAGAAAGGCGTCCGAGGCTCTGATACTGCCTAACACATCAAGTTTGAAGGCTGGACTCGCCGTCCCGATGCCGACGCGGCCGGTTGAGGTATCAACAAAGAGTTGATTGGTGTTGACGGCAAAATCTCCAGTGGTTGAAAGAGCAATATTGAAGTTGGTTCCAGCTCCAGGCGTGATTGTAAGTGCGCCAGTTGAAGTAATATCCCCACCGTTGACAGCAAGATCACCTGTGAGAGTCAAATTCCCAGTTGAAACATCCATGAAGAAGGGAGCAGTGGAATCTGTGCCTCCAAGGGCTAAATCATCAGTGGTTGAGGTCAGATAGGTGGTGGTTCCGCCATCAGTAAAGAGACCTCCGGCAGTAGCCCAGGAGAGAACTCCTGAACTATTAGTGGATAAGACCTGATCTGCTGTGCCATCTGCTGCAGGAAGAGTCCAAATTACATTGGTGGTAATGGCATCAGGAGCTTTAAATCCTACATAGTTAGTACCACTGGCAGCAAGTTCTAAGAACCTGATCTCTCCTGTGTTTCCTGCTGAGGAACCGAAGGGACCAAGTTGGAGGGCATTTTGGGTGTTTAACCCGGTAACAGAAGTGATATCAGTGAGGTTTCCTGCGGTGATCACAGTGCCGGTAGCATTAGGTAAGGTCCAGGTTCTTGAAGCAGAAAGAGAAGCCATGGTTAAGGTTCCAGTGTTTGTTCCGTCTGAATCTAAAACAATCTGGTTGGTGAGACCAGTTAAGTTGAGGACGGTTCCGGTGAGAGAACCAGTGAGTGCCAGGCTCCCAGTTGAAACATCCATGAAGAAGGGAGCAGTGGAATCAGTTCCTCCCAGGGCCAGATCATCAGAGATTGCGGTTAGATAAGTTACAGTGCCTCCGTCTGTCCAGAGAGTAGAACCAGAAGTTACTGTTGCCCAAACAGGATTAGCTCCGGAACCTTGGGTTTGTAAAAATTGGCCAGAGCTCCCTGCTGCTAATCTTGCCCAAGCAGCCCCACTGTAATAGAGAACATCTCCCTGAGTAGAGCCTGAGGGAATACCAATATATTTGGAGGTTAGGGAGGTTCCTCCTTCTGTAATTGTTCCTGAAACAGTAAGAGAACCTGAGGTAGTAAGACTTCCAGCTGAATCAACGGTAAGATTCCCTCTTCCTATGTTGAGAGAATCAAAATTACCTCCGATGGAAACGGTATTGGTGCTTAAATTTGCAAAACGTGCAGCTAGAGTTGCCACTCCTTGAGGCCCAGAGGGTCCTGGAGGGCCCGAGGGACCTTGAGGACCAGTGGGGCCCTGAGGCCCGGAGAGACCTTGAGGACCAGGAGGTCCAGGCGAACCTTGAGGACCTTGAGGACCTTTTTCTGGAAATCCTCTCAGTTTTAATTTTCCAATCTCATCTGCCAATTTAGCAATTTCTTTTTCTAACTCTTCGGGTATTACTTCTTTTTCTACTTTAACCAGTGTTTCTCTTTTGAAAAGCTGGCTGACGAATTGAGCCAAACCTGAGAGCCGAGAACTAATACCAGAGGCCATATTTTTTGTTCCTTGGCCTATTGATTGGCCAATGTTTTTTATCGATTCCAAAATTGATTTTGGAATTTCCTGAGAAACCTCAGCTAATTGATTAGCCCCTACTGAACCGAGAACCGTAATTTCTCCAAACATGGAAACAGCTTCCCGGGAGAATTGATAAGCATCCCTAGAGACCGTAACAAAACTTTCTTCAAAAGATTTAGCTGCCCCTTCAAAAACAAAATCTCCAGCTCCACCAATCCCCTGAACCCCTTTCTGAATCCCTTTCCATCCTTGGACAATTCCTTCATCAACTTCTTGATTAATTGCTGTTACATAAGGATCGATCTGTTGAAAAGCATTTTTGAAATTCTCTTTACCAAAAATTCCGGCAGCTATCAGTAAAACAAAAACCAGGGCAAAAGCTAAAATAAGGAGGGGGGCTTGCTCTGGTTGTCTAACTTTTGGCAACTCTTGAAAAGGTGAAGTGTCCTCTGAAGACTCAGATAATGGGGACGGACTTTCTGAGATTTCCTCTTCCTCGAATTTAACTTCAACCCTGATGAGATTCTTTTTGGGTAACCGATTATAATTATTAAACTCTTTCACTCTTTCTATATATTCCTCAATCCATTCTTTGGTAGTCACCCAATTCCTGCCAATCTTTACTGACTTCAATTTTCCGGTTCTCGCCAGCAAAGATAAATAATCCTGAGAATAGGAACAGTATTTTGTAGCTTCCTGAAGAGAAATATATTTTGATTCTTCTTTATTATTCATTGAAGTTATCCTAAAAATTAAACTTTAGGGCTTGCCCTCCCAAGTTTTGTTTCTCAAAATTTGGGCGGACTTGCCCTCCCAAATTTTTGGGCAGCAAAATAATGTTTAAGGATTCGCTTCATATAATTCTTTCCCCAACCAGATTTAAGAAATTTTTCTCTTTCTACAGCGTCATTTTTATTTCGATAAGCCTCGTAATATATCAAATCAAATGGTTTATATGGTTGAGTAGAAAATACTTTTCCTAAATTATGCATTTTAAATCTTTTTCGCAAATCGTTGGTATAACCAATATATATCTTTTTATTTTTCTTACCCTGGATAGCATAAACATAATGCATATCTAGTTATCCATAGCCCAAAAATTTGGGAGATAAGGGCTTGCCCTCCAAACTTTTTGGACTGGCTTTCGTCCAATCGAGAGCCAGGGGCTCTGGTCCAAAAAGTTAGGAGGGCTTGACAAAAATTTTTGGTTGAGTAAAATCAAGTGAGAAGGCTCAAAGAAAAATCGGCTTTGAATTCTCCCAAGATTTCGGCCTGATTTTATGGGCCTTCTTTATTTTCCGCCTCATCGGCGGACATGCCGAAGAGGCATGTTTTTTTTTAGAGCCAGCTGAGATTATTCCTCAGCTTTTTTTATTATCGGATATCCAATACCTTTGTCAAGACTGAGACTGGGGAAAACTCTTTGCCAGCCTCTCAGCCCTACAGCCTCCAGCCTTACAGTCCTCGGCTTAGTCCAAAAAACATTTTACCTATTTCCCTAACTTGGTTAGTTAGTTACCTCTTTTTTAATGATATAGCCCAATTCATAACTTAAAAGGAAGTATCGGTTATCAGATAAAAGTGTTTCCAATTTTTTATTGTTCGCCTCCTGCTTCCCTCAGTAATATTAACGGCCCTAGGCTGTTTAGCTTTCAGGCTTTTGGCTGTCAGGCTTTAGTTCTGATGCTTTGCAATATCCCTAATCCGATAAAAGTAGCAATCAAACCCGATCCTCCATAACTAACCAAGGGCAAGGATATACCGATAATGGGCAAAAGCCCTAAATTCATTCCAATGTGGATGAAAGCCTGAGAAATTAAAAGGGTGGCGAATCCCACAGCAAAAAGCCGGGAGAAATTGGTTTTAGCTAAAAGGGCAATTTTAAAAATCCGCCAGATTAAAATAGAAAAAAGGATTAATAAAATTGTAACCCCAAAAAATCCCATTTCTTCAGCAATGGCAGAAAAAATAAAATCAGTCTGGGGAACAGTTAAAAACCCATATTGAGTTTGAGAACCCTGGCCAATTCCCTGACCAAAAATTCCACCTGTTCCTATAGCAATTTGAGCTTGTTTCTGACTCCAGCCAATTCCTAAAGGTTCAATCTGAGGTTGGAGAAAACTAATAATTCTCTCTTGTTGATAATCTTTTAATAAAAATGACCAAATCAAAATTAGAGATAGTAATCCCAAAATAATTAAAATTAAAAAATGGCGAGTTTTTATCCCAGAAATAATTAAAATAGCTATCCAAAAAATAATTAAGATGAGGGCCGACCCAAAATTTGGCTGGAAAAAAATTAAGGTAGCTGGTAAGAAAACATACATTCCAGAAAGGAGAATATGCACTACACGATACATTTCGATATGCCTCATTGAAAAAAATTTAGCTAACAGAATAATCAAAATAATTTTGGTAAATTCTATTGGATCAAAAGCCAGAGGACCCAATCTGTACCAGCTCTTCACCCCTCTAATTTCTGGAGCTAAAAAAAATAGACCGACTAAAGCCAATAAAGAAAAAAAATAGAGAACTAAAATTAAATAGGGATTATCTCTGAACACTCTCCAATCAAAAAAACTAAATAAAACCAGGATGAATAAGCCTATTCCTAAAAAAATAATCTGTTTTTTAAAATTCAAAAAATCTCCAGATAGGGAGGAGCTATATATTGATAAAAGACCAATGGCAACCAGCAGCAGGACAGAAAAAATAATTATCCAATCTAATTTTTTAAAGTGAGCAATAATAGATGCCATAGCTACAATTGTAACTATTTAATCATTTTTAGAAATTCCTGTTCCCCTATTGTCTTGAGGCTTAGTTTTTTTGCCTTTTCATATTTCGATCCCGGTTCTTTGCCGAAAATAACATAATTCGTCTTTTTGGATACTGATTCAGAAACTTTTCCTCCCAATTCTCTGATTTTTTCTTTCGCTTCATCTCTGGTGATGCTCTCCAGGATGCCAGTGAAAACAAAAGTCAATCCTTTAAGTTTTAACTTCTTCGCTTTCACCTCAGGTTTCTCTATTCTTACTTCTGCTTCCTCCAACTTCTTTAGAAATTGCAAATTTCTTTTTTGATGAAACCAGTCATAAATTGATTCGGCTACGACAGGACCAATATCTTTTACTCTCTCTAAATTCTCAACCCTTGCCTTTTTTAAATTTTCTAAATTCTTGAAGTGCTGAGCTAAATCTATCGCGGTCTCTTCCCCAACATTTCTAATTCCCAAAACATAAATTAATTTAGATAGCGTAATTTTTTTCCGTGATTGAATAGCTGAAATTAAATTTTGAGCTGATTTTTCAGCAAATCCCCGAATGAAAGCCTTCGGCTTCCTACGGGGCAGGCTTTCCAAGGGCAAAATATCTCCTATTTCTAATTTAAAGAGGTCGGCTGGATCTGAAGCTAATCCTGCATCAATTAATTTATCAATAATTTTTGGGCCAAGGCCAACGATATCAAAAGCCCCCTTTGAAATGAAATGGTAAAAATATCTTCTCAGCTGGGCAAAGCATTTAGGATTTTCACAGCGAGACATCACCTCCCCCTCAGGTTTTACCACTTTTTTGCCACAAGCTGGGCATTTTCTTGGCATTTGAAAGGCCTCTTCTCTGCCTGTTCTTAATTCGGGCAAGACTTTGATAATATCTGGAATGACGTCCCCCGCCCGACCTACAATGACGGTATCGCCAATTTTCACGCCCAGTCTTTTTATTTCATCTTCATTGTGCAAAGTAGCTCTTGAAATAGTCACCCCTCCCACTTTCACAGGTTTTAAATAAGCAACTGGAGTCAAAGCCCCAGTCCTCCCAATCTGAACTTTGATATCTTCAATTTTCGTGGTGGCCTGTTTTAGGGCAAATTTGAAAGCTATTGCCCCCCGGGGAGCTTTTCCCACCACTCCTAATTTTTCAAAAATTTGATTTGGATTAACCATAACTACTATCCCATCAATCTCATAGGGAATATTTCCCCTCTCTTTTTGCCAAAATTTATGAAATTTAAAAACTTCTGATAGATTTTTGTAATATTTATTATGGAGGTTGATCTTGAATCCAAGGGTTTTTAAAATCTGGTGTTCTTCCTCATGAGTTTTCTGGCCAAGATCTGAAACTAAATCATAAGTAATCGAGTCAAGATGCCTTTTAGTGGTCACTTTCGGATCCAATTGTCGAATCGAGCCTGCTGCCACATTTCTTGGATTGGCATAGAGCGTCAATCCCCCTTTTTTTCTTTCCTTATTTAACTTCTCAAATTCTTTTTTTGAAATAAAAATCTCTCCCCGGACGACAATAGTAGCTGGTAATTGGTAGTTGGCCGCCCCTGGCGAGCCTCGCCTCTGGCGGGTAGTTTGGGAAAGATTAAGTTTTTTTAGATCTTTTAAAATTTCATCTTTTTCTCTTAGTCTTAAAGGAATGGCCTCTATGGTTTTTAGATTCTGAGTGACATCCTCCCCAATTATCCCATCTCCTCGCGTTGAACCTGTTTTTAAAATTCCATTATTGTAAATCAATTCAATAGCTAACCCATCAATTTTTAACTCACAAAAAAAATCAATTTTTTGCTGCTCTTTATCAGTTAAAAGTTTTGAAATTCGATCTTGCCAATCGGTCATATCTTTTTCAGAGAAAGCATCATTGAAAGATAACATCGGAGTAAGGTGTCTCACTTTCTTAAATTTTTCCAAGGGTTCTCCCCCAATTCTCTGGGTAGGAGAATCAAGGGTAATAAATTCTGGATATTCTTGCTCCAAATCAAAGAGCTCCTTTTTGAGAGAATCTAAAGCTGAAGGAGAAATCTCCTGTTTATCCAAAACGTGATAGAGATAGCGATGGTGATTGATTAGCTTTTTTAATCTCTCAATCCTCTTTTTGGCTTCGGATTTTGTCATATTTTTGTATCGGAATTTCAATAATTTCGATACAGCACAGAGGGGGTCGGGGAGATTGGGTATCTCTCCGTGTAGGAAAACAGGCTTTCGTCCTGAGTGAAACGAGGGACGAAAACGTTAGAAACCGTGGGTGTCTAAAGAACATAGTGCCGAGTGTAACGAGGCCTATGTTCTCTTTTAATTATAGCCGAGGATTCAATTATACTCAAAAAAAATCGGAGATCGGCCTCCGAAAATTTTTAGTCCTTTGTATCTCAGGTTAAGCTATTTTAGTAGGTAATCTCTATTGCTCGACGAGTTTCTTGATAGGTTCCTTTTGAATCAATAGTTGTAGCGCCATTACAAGCAGTAATAGTCACTGTATAAGTCGCACCATTGCCTAAAGCAACATCTATAAAAGGTTGAACGGGTAATAAAGGAGGAGGAGAACAATATCCTTCTTTTCGAATCGCATATAAAACTCTTTCGACTCCGGTATCGGCAGCATAAAAAGCAACGACTGAATTACCTACTCCTCTAATTATCTTAATTTGACCAATTAAAATAGTACTTATTCCCAAGCCAATGCCAAGTAAAATAAACATAACAATAAGAGCTAAATAGAGAGCAATACCACGTTGCATTGTTTTATTGCGTAAAGCAACGTGGTTGCCACGCAACTTTACGTTGTTACATTGTTGCATTGTTCTATTGGTTTAGTTTTTATTGTTGCACATCCAAGTTTCTCTGGGAAATGGTGGTCTGTATTTTAATTTCTGGCTTTGCTACTCCTGCCTTTTTTATTTTCATTGAGATAGTGACTCTCGGCTGAAGATCATCTGTTGGAGGTTGAGCTACTCCTATAAGATTAAATTGGAGAGAAGATACTTCCAGCCCATCGGAAGTTAACTCTCCAAAAAAGATACCATCTCTATATTCCTCTAACTGATCACTGACGCTGTTTAAGCGAAATTCTTGACAGACATCTTGAGTACCTATAAATCTTATAAATTTTATTCTGGTGGTATCCAATCCTGGATTCTCGTAATTATAACCATTTCCATTATCAATAAGACAACAATCAACACCTGGACAATTTAATTCCTTCTTCGCCATTCTTAAAGCTCTGCTCATATATTCCATTACAAAACTTGTTTCGTCCAAAATCTTCTGAGAGGCCAAAGCCTTAGTCTGAGACCTAATGGCTGAAATCAAAAGACCGCTCGCTGAGCCAATAACCAAGGAAAAAATGGTTACCGCAACAAGCATTTCGATTAGTGTAAAAGCTTTGCTTTTATTCATTTATACTATTAACAATTAAATATTATTTTATTTCCAGTTATACAAATTTTCCTGGGCAGTATGGGAATGGATTTTCCCTTTTTCTTGCCATTCAACTAAAACAGTAACCTTTAAAATATCGTTTATTCCATCTAAATCTATATCTTCTGGTACAATAGTGATTCTTCTTTTAAATTTAGTTGGAGTGCCAGGAGAATAACTATAAAAACCATCTCCATCAATATTTAACAAATCACCATCATAAGTATCATTTAAAGTCGGAGTGGTATAATCAGCCTCCCAATTTCCGGCCGATAACCCATCATCCCAAGAAGGATTGAGAGGATCTAACCAATTTGTATCTCTGACGTTTCTGACAATTTCAATCCCTTCCTGGGTTAAGTAAGCAGCTGTAAGCTGGGAAAAAGAAAGGGATATTATGCCGATCGTTCTGGTAATTAAAAGAAAAACACCGGAAATCCCCACGGTAACTAAAAAAATAGCGACAATAACTTCTAAAAGGGTGAAGCCCTTTTTGTTCATTTTAACATTTAAACATTTTAGCATTTTAACATGTTTAGATGTTTACATGTTTATATGTTCAGATGATTTTTAGTCTATATCAATTCGGCCAACTTTATTGACTTGAATGGTTTTAGTGTTGGAATCAGCTCTTAAAATTATTGTTACATTTGATTGATTAATACCGGCTTCATTTTTTAGTCTTACTATTGGATCAGGAGGCTTAAAATTTATACTCGCTTTAGGGGGAGTAACGGAGTCAATTTCCACCTCTTTTCCCAAAGAAATAGTTTCGATATCCTCTTCTCCTCCCGGATTCCGCTGTTCATTCGGAGAACTAATGTCAGCATAAATAATATAACTGTCTTTTACGTCTTTGTTAAAATAAATACCGTATCCTCCCGGAGGAACCCCTCCTGCGGGGCATACCGTAGGATGAGTACATTCTTTCGCTGACATTGTCATTTCTTGGACTCTTCTGATATCCTGAGCTAATTTGGAAGTTGACCTTTGAAGATTAAGTTGCTTTTGGCCTGCCCCATAATTAACCAAAACTATTCCTGAGATAATAATGATAATACTTATAACGACGATTAGTTCAATAATAGTAAATGATTTTTTAGAATATTGTTTTTCCATTTTTTAAATTGTAAAAAATTTTAAATACAAGTTTAGAATTTCCTCGCCAAAAAATAAAGAAAGAAGGGTTCCGGTCACTAAAAAGGGGCCAAAAGGTATCTCTGACTTTAAGGTTTTCTTTCCAAAAATTATCAATCCTATTCCTATTATAGCTCCGATAAAGAAAGCTAAAAAGAGGGCAGTTAAAATATTTGGAAATCCAAGAAGCAGGCCCATAAAAAAAGCTAATTTAGGATCGCCCCAGCCCATCCACTTTCCGTGGGAGATCAAGACAATAAATAAGAAAAAGGTGGAGGCTCCGAAAGCAGCGTATATCGTATTTAGTATCTCGTATTTTGTATAGATGTTAAAAAAAATACCAGATACCAGATACCAGATACCAGATACAAAAATAGCTGGATAAATTATTTTATCTGGAATGATGTAATATTTTAGATCAAAAACAAAAATTACAATTAAGAAGCTAATAGCTAATAGCCAATAACTAATAGCTAAAAAATCTCCCAAGGTTAAAGGAGAAAATTTATAAACCGTGAAGACAAATAAAAACCCTGTAGATAGCTCTACTAACGGATACTGATAGGAGATTTTCTCTTGGCAATAGCTGCATTTTCCTTTTAAAAATAAAAAACTCAAAAGGGGAATTAAATCTTGCCAGCTGAGAATTTTTTTACAATGGGGGCAATAGGATCTTTGAAATAAAAAACCCTCGCCAGTCTGGATGCGATAAATTATTGAATTCAAAAAAGAACCTACTGCCAAGCCGAAAGGAAAAACAATGAAATAAAATAGAATCATTTTTTAATTATATTTAATTTAGAAAATAAAATACAGGGTTTCTTTCCCTGTGTCGAATTAAAGATTTCAATAATCGCTGTAGCTAAGTAGTACATAGTTTACCCTTAACTTGAAGGAAATCTATTAGATTTACGCATCCATCATTATTAAGATCTAGTTTAGGATCGCATGGAACACCCGTACCACAACAGTTCCATGAAGGAGTGAGAACAAGGCCTTGTTCTATTTCATCTATTGTTATTGCTCCGTCCCCATTAAAATCAAAATAGGCGACACAGAGAAAGTTGGGAAAGCAGTGGACATCTGGGGGAGTACCCACCTTTTTCGCTGTACCCCAAGAATCAACACAGAAAAACTCAGAAGCAGGCCCCGGATCAACACAATTGTTAAAGCTATTTAAAGAAGCATAGACGCAATATTGATCAGCTGGAGGTGGAGATGAGGGTTTTTCAATTATTAACCCTGGCGAACTTCCTTGTTGGGCAATAATATCACTTTCCAGAGCAGCAATTTCAGGAGAAAGAACAGGATCTACATTATCATAATTTCCCTCCTCCAAATAAAGATTTTCAGCAAAATTCTGAAGCTGATTCATATCGCTCTCAATCCTGGAATCTTTGGCCTGCTTTCTGGCTGGACCGAAAGCCACCAACACAATGCCAGCTAAAATAGCAATGACAGCAATGACGACCATAATTTCAATCAGAGTAAACCCTTGGCGCTTTTTAATGAAAATTTGTAACATTAATTTTCCGAGATTGGATCTCCGAAAGTTAAATAACTTCTTTTTTTATATGATACTCTAAAAATGAAAAATTAGGAATATAAAAAAATCAACCCGCCGGAGAGGCGGGTTGGTTGCGGGAAAGAAATGTCGGCCTATTTTTATTTTTGAGAAACTTCCTTTTTTACTCGAGCCAGAATAGTCAAAAATAGACTTAACACTCATTCTCTATGGACATACGAAATCGTTAGTTGCTATTGCGCCAGTACAGTCATTACTAGCACCAACGACAGTAGCTCCAGGATCAATTGCGGTAGTACCTGCCACTCCAGTAGAATCTACACAATACCATTTGTCTGCAGGAGAACCTGATGTGGCCAAAACGGCATAGGCACAATAACTAGTGCCATCTTCCATCACTACCGGTCGCCCACCAAGAGTACCATTTTGGAGATTAACATCTACACAGATGCCTTCCATCTCTGGCGGATTAGCACTACCAGCAACTGCACCACAGACAAAGCCAGCGTAACTAGCAACGTCAATTTGGAAAATCTCAGCTTGGGTCCGCATTTGAGCCATCGCAGCAATAATTCGGGCGTCTTTGGCCTGACTTCTCGCTCCACCCAAAGCCACCAAGACAATTCCAGCTAAAATTCCAATGATGGCAATAACCACTAACAATTCAATCAAGGTAAAACCTTTTTCCCCTCTTTTTTTGCTAAAAATTTGAATCATTTTGTTAATTTTTAATCTTAAAATTTACTTTGCTCGACCTTTGTTATTTCTATTTTATTTATTATAGCATATTTCCATTACATTAAACTGTGGAAAACTTAAACGCCCAATTCGCCCACTACTTGATAGAGAGTAAGGATAACTGAACCTACTAAGCCCCCGACAATAATCCCTAAAAAAACAATGGTGAAAGGTACCAAGAGAGTCAAGATATTCTCTAAATTTCTCTCCACTTCTTTTTGATAAAAACTTACCAAATGGAGTAAGGTCTGATCTAAAGTTCCGGTTCTTTCTCCAACTAAGGTCATTTGGGTAAAGACCGGAGGGAAAGCTTCAGGATATCTTTGCAAAACAGAACTTATGGTTCCTCCTTTTCTTACTTCATCTCTCATTTCTAAAATAATTTTTTTGTAAACTTCGCTCCCTACTACTTCCCCAGAAACCTCCAGGGCCTGGGCAATGGGTACTCCTCCTGCAAATAAAGTGGAGAGGTTTTCAGCAAAACGAGAAAGATAAATCATTTGTAAAAGATTTTTAATTATAGGGGTTTTCAAAGAAAATTTGGAAAGAACTTCCTTTCCTTCCTTGGTTTTTAGATACTGAAAAAGAAATAAAACAGCAGTAATTAAAGCTAAAACTATAGCTATTATCCATTTCCTTATAAAATTAATCACTCCAAAGGTTATTTTGGTAATGAGAGGAGGCTCCACCCCAGTTTCTTCGACAATTTGAGCTATTTGCGGGAAGACAAAAAGAATCATTACCAAAACTACTCCAAGCATTACCACTATTACCATAACAGGATAGAGCATTGCTCCCCAGACCCGAGAGTAAAAGTGATGCTCTCGTTCCAAATGGTCAGCTAAATATTCTAAGGCTTCAGATAATTTTCCAGCCGTTTCTCCTGATTTAACCATAGCCACAAAAAAGCCAGAAAAAATATTCGGGAAGCGAGATAAAGCCTTAGATAAAGGAGATCCTCCTTCTACCTCACCAGCAATTTTTAAAATTTTTTCTCGAAAAAAAGGGCTTGGAGTCTGGGCAACTAAAACTCGTAAAGCCTCCACTAAAGAAACCTTTGATTTAAACATAATGGAGAGTTGTCTGGCAAACATCGCCCGATCTCTCCTCGAAACTCTCTCAAATATTCTTATTCTTTTTACAAAGAGTGGAGAAGGTTTAATTTCTTCCAAAATTGTGACATACAGACCATACCTTTGCAAAATAGTCAAAGCCCCTTCCTGACTGGAAGCTTCTACCACTCCTGATTGAATATCTCCGGTCTTGGTTCTCGCTTGATAATTAAATTTCATACTATTTCCTGACCAGAGTTCTTAATTCAGCTGGATTTAAAGAATAACGTAAGGCATTATCAAAAGAAATTTCTTTTCCCTTAACCAGACTGGCAAGTGAGCGATTAAGGGAAATCATTCCTATTTCTAATGAAGTTTCAATCACTAAAGGAATTTCATGAATTTTATTTTCCCGAATTAAATTGGCAACAGCTGGAGTATTAATCAGCATTTCGCAAGCTGGAATCAATCCTCCCTTCGTTCTAGGGATTAACCTCTGAGAAATCACGCCTAATAAAGAAGCAGATAACTGAGCTCTAACTTGATTTTGTTGCCCAGAAGCAAAGGAGTCAACAATTCGATGAATGGTCTGACCGGCTGAGTTAGTATGTAAAGTGGCAAAAACTAAGTGGCCGGTTTCAGCAGCGGTAATGGCTATTGCCATCGTCTCAGGATCTCTCATTTCCCCAACCATTATTACGTCTGGATCTTCTCTGAAAGTGGATCTCAAAGCTCTCGCAAAAGATAAGGTATCTTGATAGAGTTCTCTCTGGTCAACAATCGATCTATCATCTTTAAATACATATTCAATAGGATCTTCAATGGTAATTATATGATCTGTTCTGGTATGATTTATTTCATCAATAAGTGCAGCTAAAGTGGTGGACTTCCCATGACTGGAAGGACCAGTTATTAATATAAATCCCTGAGAAGGTCTAGTAAAATTATGCAAAATTGGAGGAAGGTTTAGTTCATCAATAGTTCTAATTTTCGCTGGTATCAATCTACAGGCAATAGAAATTTCTGAACTTTGATGAAAAATATTTATTCGGAATCGGACCCGATTTTCAAAACTATAGGAAAAATCAATTTCTTTTTCTTTTAAAAATCGTGATTTTTGATCTTCTGTCATTAAAGCAAAAGCTAAACCCTGAGAATCTTCTCCTACAATTTTCTTTTCTTTTAAAAGAGGAACTAATCTCCCGGTAATTCGCAAGACGGGCGGATGGCCAACTGAGATATGCAAATCAGACGCATCAGCTTGAATAGTCAGCGAGAGTAATTTTTTTAGTTGGGAAGAATAATCCATATTTTATTTTAAGATTTTCTTTATCTCCTCTACTACTTCGGTTGGAGTATAGTGGGCTTTAATTAAATATTTCATCACCTCAAAATCAAAGGCTCTCTTAATATCTTCTTTTTGATCAAGATTAGAAAGAACAACGATTTTCAAATCATTAAATCTTTCATCTTTCCTAAGTTCTTGAAGGATTTCCCAACCATCAATAGTCGGTAAAACGATATCTAAAACTAAAAGGTCGGGTTTCCGCTCTTTCAATTTTTCCAATCCTTCTTTACCAGTAAGAGCAACTTCTATTTCGAAATCAGCTGCCTTTAACCTGGTAGTATAAAGATCGGTCAGGAAAGGATCATCTTCAACTAATAAAATAGTTTTCATAAATTTTATAGTTAGTAGTTGATAGCTAGTAGTTTTGGTATTGATTTCTTGTAGATTAAAACTATTCCCTAACTACCAGCTACCAGTCCCAAGCTACTACTTTTCCTCAGCTACTCTTAAAACTTCCTCAATTGGTATTATCCCTTCTAAAACCTTTAAAATTCCATCTTGTTTCATAGTAATCATTCTCTGGCGATGAGCCTCTTCTCGAATCCTAGCTTCTGAGGGTTCTCGCATAACAATATCAGCTAATTCATCGGTCATCTTCAAGACTTCAAAAATAGCGGTTCTCCCAATTAAACCTTGCTGATTACATTTTTTGCAACCTTTCCCTTCGTAAATGACAAAGGGTTTTGGAAGTTTTACATCTTTTTTAATAGCTTGGGGTAAAAAATCTATTTCTTTTAAAATCAGAGCTTTAATTTCTTCTTTGGGCCTGACCTTCTTTTTGCATTCAGGACATAAAAGCCTGAGCAATCTCTGGGCTATTACAATATTAACAGTAGGAGGAACTAAATAAGGTTCAACACCCATTTCAATCAATCTGGGAATTACTGCTAGGGCATTGGTAGTGTGCAAGGTAGATAATACCACATGCCCAGTTAAGGTAGCATGGATGGCCAAAGCTGCTGTGTCTGGATCCCGAACTTCTCCTACCATAATAATATCTGGGTCTTGCCTTACCATGTGACGCATACCTGAGGCGAAATCGTAGCCAATCTCTGGTCTAATTTGAGATTGATTTACCCCTTCTAAGAAATATTCCACTGGATCTTCAATAGTTAAAATATTCACTTCCTCTTTGTTTAATCGGGATAACATCGCATATAGGGTAGTAGTCTTTCCACAACCGGTTGGACCGGTAACGAAAATTAACCCATAGGCTTTTTTAAGAGCTTCTCTCACTACGCTCAAATTTCTACCAACCAGCCCCAATTCTTCAATATCTTTCAATCCTTCACTGGGATCTAAAATTCTAATTGCTACTTTTTCCCCTAAGGTGGTAGGATAGGTTGAAACTCGAAAATCAATATCTTTCCCTCCTATTTTCGTTGAGAATCTGCCATCTTGAGGAACCCTGGTTTCATCCAATCTCATATCAGAAAGAATTTTCACCCGAGCCACAACCGCTGGATGAATTCTCAGAGGTAAAAAGAGGCTGGAATGCAAAATTCCATCCACCCTGAATCTGACTCTTGATTTTTCCCTTAAGGGTTCAATATGAATATCAGAGGCCTTTCCTTCAACGGCATGCCTTGTTATTACCGCCACAATCTTGGTAACGGGGGCTTCCTCAACTACCCTTTCCAGCTCAGCTAACTTCATTGGTTTAGCTTCAACCCTTTCTATTTCCAGTTCAGCCCTCAATTCTTCCAGAGCTTTTGTCACCTCTCCCCTTAAAGTTCGGTATTTCCTCCAGAGTTTATCAAAAGTACTAGGGGTAATGAGAGAAACCTGATAGGGAAATTTGCTTTGCCTAGCTAAAAATTTTAAAGCCTCCTGGGCAACCAAATCTTCAGGATAGACCATTCCCACTTCTAAAACATTATCTTTTTTCGCCAAAGGAATTATTTTATAATATCTGGCTGATTCCTCAGGAATTAACTCTAAAACAGTGAGGGGAATTCCTTCAATGTCAACTTCTTTTAAAGGAATCTTAAGACTCTCACTTTTTAAATTAAACAAAAATTTTTCATTAACTATTTCCTTCTCTAAAATTACCTCTTCCTCTTTTTTCCCTGAACTTTTAACTTCAAACTCTAGAGAGGTTGCCTTTTCCTTATCTAAGATTCCTTTTTTAAGTAAAGTTTGAACTAAGCTTGACATATTTTTAAATTTTTACATTTTTAATTTTTAAAAAGTTAAAAAGGGATTTTCTCTGCCAATTTCTTCTTCAAAAATGGGGATTTCTTCAAAAGGATTAAGATCTTTCAATAGAGGATTTTTCAATGCTTCAAAATTTATTTCTACTTTCTTTGGTTGAGGTAATGGAGGGGGAGGAGGGGAAGGTTTTATGAAAAAACCTCTGCCAAACCAAACTATTAAAAGTAGAACTAAAATTAGAAAAATCCAAGTTAAATATTTTTGTTTTTCTCCTCCCAAAGTAAAAATTGCCATTGAATTTAGTAAGAATGGGTTTTAACTCCTAATTTGAATCCAAATAGTTCCCTCTCTTCAGGAGAGGAGAAAGAAATACCATCAACTTCAATTATTCTTGTCGATTTTTCCAAAGCCTTCAAGAAATTTTTAAGGGAAGGGTAAGATCCTGAAACTTCAATAGGTATTGAGATTAACTGAATATTTGTTCTTTCAGGCAGGCGAGAAAGGGAAAAAGAACCTATACTGTTTAAAATCAATCCATTTTCTGAAGATGTTTTTTGAAGGAAATTATACAAAGAAGGCAAAGAAAGGTTAGAGGGTAAAGCTGAATCAATATTTGAAAGCTCTGTTTCAAATTCTTTTAATTTCTCTGAAAGGGAAAATAATTCTTGATAATATTCATCTTGATATCTAAACTCAATTTCTTTATTTTTAAGTTGGAGTTGGAGGTTTTTAAAACTCTGGTATTTTGGCCAAAGGAAAAATATTCCCAAAATAAGAGTTAAACCCAGGCAAATCGCAGTGATTAAAGTTCTAGACATTTATTTAAATTCAAAAATTTCTGGCGAAAGAGAGAGGGTAAAGGTAAATTCAACTTCTCCCTCTTTTCCTAATGAAATTGTAGATAAATTAGTCTTTGAGATTTTAGAATTTTTTTGAAAAATTAAAAGTTGCTGACCTAAAACTACAAAGTTTTCCGCTGTTCCTGAAAGCAAAAGGGAAGGTTTAGTTAAATTAAATTGAGAGAATACGACATTCGGATGAGTGATTTCTTCTAAAAAAGTAAAGAAATCGGAATTAGTTTGATGTTGATTAAAGATGAGAACAAAATCATCAATTTTTCTCTGGTATTGCACAATACTCCTCTCTAATTCTTGCTCCTTAGGAGTTCGGGAAACTAAAAGAGAAGTTTTTATTTCCTTCAGAACCTGATTGGTATTTCTCTGAAAATAATCTAAAAGAAAGTAACTTAAAATTGCTGAAATGAGGAGCCCAATTGAAATATAAAATAAAACATTAAACCAGACCGATACTTTTTCTGGAAGTTTAGGAATAATTTCAATTACCATAATAGTTTAAAATTTAAAATTTCATTATTCTAATCCTCTTAAAGCGGCCCCCACGGCAATGGCATAACTGGGGCCCATTTCTTTTAAAGTTTTCTCCAAAATCGGGGGGTAAAAAATATTAGTAAAAGGATTAACTATCTCTATTTCCTTTTTCAAAACTGAGGCAAAATACTCTTTAAGCCCTGGGAGTAAAGCTGACCCCCCAGCTAAAAAAATTTTCTTAATCCCTTTTTTTTCAACCTGGAAAAAATTCTGGAAAATTCTCTGAATCTCAACTAAGATTGAATCCACTGAAGGAAGAAGGGTTTGAGCTACTTTTTTGTCTTCAGGTTTTGAAATCTCTCGTAAAAGAGGAGATATTCCATATTTCTTTTTCAATCTTTCAGCTTCTTGATAATCTAAACCCAAGCCTTTAGACAGCGCCTGAGTAAGTTCATTTCCGGCAACATCTAGGCTATGACTACTCTTCAATTTCCCTTCATCAATAATACTGCAGGTGGTACTCTGAGCCCCAATTTCCACTAAGCCTATTGTTATTTTATCAGTTTCAATTAAGGATCTCAACAAAGCAAAAGCTTCAGCCTCCATGAATTTAGTTTCTAAACTAGAAATTTTGGCAATCTCTCCATACTGATTAATAATTTCATTAGGAACAGCGACTAAAAGAACCTTGAGTTTTGTTCTTTTCCTGTCAGCGACTTTTCCTCCAATTAACTGCCAGTCAAGAGTCACTTCTGATAAAGGAAGCGGGATATATTGGGGAGCAGCGAAATTAATCGCTTGGGGAAGCTCTTCTTTAGTCATTGGAGGTAATTCGAAATTCGTAAAAAAAGTAGAAAAATCTGGGATAGAAAATACAGCTGATTTAGTTTGAATTTTTGTTTCTTCTAAAATAGCTAAAATAGCTTTTCCAATATCTGAGCTAGAAAGTAAAAGGGTGCTTTTTTCAAAAGTCCTGAAGGGTTTTTCATAAAGAGTCAGAACCGAAGTCTCACCATAATTTTCTAATTTCACTCTGGTCCCTATCTGAGATAATTCAATAATCTTAATACTCGAAGTCCCAATGTCTATTCCTAAACAGCTTTTTGGAGTTAATCTGGGAATTGGTTTTAAAAAGAATTTAGAAAGTATTTGTGAAGGGAATCTAAATCGGGCCATATAATCAATATACTCCAAAATACATTTGCATTTCGGAGACCACCAAATTTACTTTTGCTAATTTTCATTATAGCATTGGAAAAAAGAGAATGTCTATGAAAAAAATCTTACTAGATTTATTCTTTCCCAGATTCTGTGTTTACTGCCAGAGAGAAGGAGATTATCTTTGTGAAGATTGCCTTTCCATTCTGGAAATTCTTCAATACCAATATTGCCTCTGTAAAAAACCGCAAAGACTACCTGAAGCTGGAAAATGTAGAAGGTGCCAGAATCTGTCTCTCAATGGTCTCTATTTTACTCTTCCTTACCAGAATTTTTTTACTAAAAAACTAATCCATCAATTCAAATATGAGCCTTTTGCCAGGGAACTTGCCAAACCCTTAGCTTCTATAATCATAGCCTATTTCAATTTATTGGAAAAGTCTCTTACATACTACAAAGATTTTATTTTGGTTCCGGTTCCTTTAACCAAAAAGAGGCAAAGAAAAAGAGGATTTAATCAGGCGGAAGAGATTTCAAGAGAACTTACCAAGCTCTTTCAAATTTCGCTCATTACAGATTGTTTGTTTAAAATAAAAGAAACTCTACCCCAGGTTGAGCTCCCAAAAAGCGAAAGATTAAAATCTCAAAAAGGGGTGTTTTTAGTAAAAAATGAAGAAAAAATTAAAAAGAGAAAAGTTCTCTTGGTAGATGATGTGTATACTACCGGTTCTACCATGGAAGAATGTGCCAGAGTTTTAAAAATGGCGGGAGCGAAAGAAGTGTGGGGCTTGGCGATTGCAAGAGGCTAATTCTTAGTGCTTAATACTTAGTTATTAGTTTTTTGATGAATAAAAAAACCGGAATAAGATCCGGATTTTTTATTGCGGTGGGTGCAGGACTCGAACCTGCATCTAATCATCCAAGAAGATGATAAGACTTGGGCCTAATCGAATTGCGATGTGAAAGACATCTTTTAATTAAATATTCTTCTCCGCTCTTAAGTATATACAACCAGTCATAAGCCTTATCTTTTGTCTTTTTAACTACATATCCTTTAGAATTAGAATGTATCCTCCTTAACCCAACTTCTTTTGTGCTGCTGTACCGTACCTGTACTCTCTTTAAACCTCTGCCGGTATCAACTATTACATCGTATGCTGCAGATTCGGTCAATGGTAAAGCGACATCGTAGCCCATTCTTGTAAATCGTGCGATCGCCTGTGAAACCGCAATATCTCCTTTTCGTTGCGTAGTTCTCATTATTACTATAATACCGGTATGGGCTACTGCTGTCAATAGGAATTTGCGGCGGGAGTAGGATTCGAACCTACGGTACCATTCCTGGTACACCTGTTTTCAAGACAGGCCTATTAAACCACTCTAGCATCCCGCCATAAAAGGTGCGGGGTTCAAGACTGAGGGATTACCAATTATCCATACCCTTCAATTCACCGTTTCTTTTTCCAATCCTTGATGCGGATGCCTTTTCCAAATTTACGTACCACAACTTTTTGCCGCTTCTGCCATTTAAGAGAACGCATTATTTCAATGGGAATACTCACATAATACGTACCGTGAGACTGCTGGATATTCCGAATATGACGTTTTTCTATTTTTCGCCTTACCAAGATTTATAAATACTAGATTTTATATTAGATTAAAATCTAGTATTGTTTATGCACTCTGGCACTTGAACGAATAACGGGCCACTCGGGTCTAGCACCACCTGGAAGTGAGACTTCGTAAGGGTTTTCAGAAAAATTTTTTCAAAGGAAAGTTTAGGCACATGGGTCAGAGAAAACCTGCTATCTTACGTTGTGTTTATTTAGGGTCTATCCCTGGGACTATTATTACATCATTAATACCAGAAACCCTTTTTAAATCTTTCTGAAATTTATCGGGTATCGGAGTATTTTTACTGTTGTATATAAAAACAATAAGAGATCTGTAGTCCGGCGAGGTTTTTAAATAGCCGACAGCATCATCGTTAACTTCTTTTTGAATACGCTTGAGGTCTTTCCTTTCTTTTAAAAATTTACATTCTAGTAACAATTTTATACTAGGAATTCCAAAATCTGGCTGATACGCGATAGTCCCAAATTTTGGTAAGTTAAATTCTTCTTCTAAATCTTTAAAATGGCTCTTCAATATTGGAAACAGAAAGTTCTGTAATTCCTTTTCATTTTTCAATGAATCTTTCATTCGTAGTTGATATCGATTCAGGTTCTGTAATATTGAAATTGTCTTAGAAATAGTATTTTTTCTTTGCTGAAGTTGATCGTTGCGCGGATTATGTTTAAGAATTTTAAATCCTGGTAGGGCTTGCATTACTTTTGAGAACGATTCTTCTAAAAAACTATATTCATTTCTCCCAATAGATAATTCAATATATTGGTCGTCGGTAAAACAATCAAATCTAAAATAAAGTATGTTCTCATACGATTGTGACTTTTTGTTGATGTAAATTGAACCCCAAAAATAAGTGGCTAGAGAAAGGCTACTACCTTTTAAGTGGTCTTTAAACTCTTCATAAGTTTCATAATCTATTGATTCGTGCGGAAAGCTTATATGAAGTTCAAACGAATCCAATTTAACATTTGAGTATTTATCTTTTCCATATGACAAAAGTAGTTCTGTTATTTCCTCAAGCTGTTTTAAGAAATCTATAGGACCAATTTTACCTTTTTGTATGCTTTTACTAATTCTCATATTTGTTCATGTGGTATATAGGTCGCGCTGTTGCATCGATTAATCGGGTCGCGTTCGATAAAACTTTCTTATGGCGGAGGAGGTGGGACTCGAACCCACAAACGGTTTTTTAGGCCGTTACGGATTAGCAATCCGCTGCCTTACCAATTCGGCGCACTCCTCCAACAATTGTTTCCATTTTATCGATAAAAATTAATAAAGTCAACTTGAAATGAAGCAAATTTTATGATAAATTTAGAAAAGTAACTCGCGCCCATAGTTCAATGGATAGAACGTCAGATTGCGGATCTGAAGGTTGTAGGTTCGACTCCTACTGGGCGCATATGGACTTATCTACTCCCATTGAAAAAATCCCTCAGATTAGGGTTATTTATCAAAAAAGGCTAAAAAAATTAGGGATTAAGACCGTTTCTGATCTTCTTTTCCATTTTCCTCATCGGTATGAGGACTTTTCCAATTTAATTAAGGTTTCAGATGTAAAACTAAATGAAAACTGCAGTCTTCAGGGAAAAATTTTAGAAATTAAAAATTCCAGAACCTGGAAAAAGAAAATAATATTAACCGAAGTCATTCTAGGCGATGAAACTGGAGCAATAAAGGTGGTCTGGTTCAATCAACCTTATTTAATCAAAGTTTTAAAACCAGGAGATTTTATCTCCCTGGCCGGAAAAGTGGTTTTGGGTGAAAAAGGCTTGTATTTTTCAAACCCAGCCTATGAAAAAATCAACCTAAAACCTGAACTAACCCATACCGGAAGAATTGTTCCAGTTTATCCAGAAACAGAAGGATTATCTTCGAGATGGCTGAGATATATCTTAAAACCGATTCTGATTAAATTGCGAAAGAAAATCCCTGAAATTTTACCAGAAGAAATTACTCCTCGTTTTCTTCCAATTCAGACTGCAATCTGGCAAATCCATTTTCCAGATTCTTTACATTTGGCGAAAGCTGCTAAGAAGCGTTTCTCTTTTGAGGAGCTTTTTTTGATTGAACTTTTAGTTTTGAAAGAGAGAATGAAAATCAATAAAGAGAAAGCAGTTTCTATTCCTTTAAATTTGAAAATGGTAAAAGATTTTGTGAAAAAGCTTTCTTTTACATTAACTAATTCCCAAAAAAAATCAGCCTGGCAGATTTTAAAAGATTTACAAAAATCAAGACCAATGAATAGATTATTGGAAGGAGATGTAGGATCTGGAAAAACAGTGGTAGCAGTAATTGCTGCCTTGAATGTAATCAAAGGAAGCGGGCAGGTGGCCTTTATGGCCCCAACTGAGATTTTGGCTAAACAACATTTCCAGGAAGTATCAAAACTTCTCAAAGATTTTCATTTCAATATTGGTCTTTTAACGGGGAAAGAGGATAAAATGATCCAGCTCTCTCCTTATCGCGAGAGGGCTGGACTAAAAAATGAGGTTTTGGAAATTTCCCGGAGAAAAATTTTAGAGAAAGTATTCAAAGGAGAAATAGATCTTCTCATTGGCACTCATGCGTTAATTCAAGATAAGGTAAAATTTAAAAATTTAGCGTTAGTAATTTTAGATGAACAGCACCGATTTGGAGTAGAGCAAAGAGCCCGCCTCTGCCAAGGCTCCGGCGGGCAAGCAAAACTCATACCTCACCTCTTATCCATGACTGCCACCCCCATTCCCCGGACTTTGGCTTTGACCATCTATGGTGATTTAGATTTATCTTTAATTACAGAACTTCCCAAAGGGAGAAAAAAAATTAAAACCTCAGTTATTTCTCCTTCTCAAAGAGAGAAGGCTTACCATTTCATCAAAAAAGAGGTGAAAAAAGGAAGACAAATTTTTGTTATTTGCCCTAGGATTGAACCCCAGGAAAATTCAGAAATCTTAAGCTGGGCAGAAGCGAAAGCGGTCAAAATTGAGTATGGAAAACTTTCCAAAGATATCTTTCCTGATCTTAAAGTAGAAATGCTTCATGGAAAAATGACAGCGAAGGAGAAAGAGAACGTGATGAAAAAATTTAAGGAAAAGAAAATTGATATTTTGGTCTCTACTTCCGTAGTTGAAGTGGGAATTGATGTTCCGAATGCCACTTTAATGATGATTGAAGGAGCAGAAAGATTTGGGCTCTCCCAACTCCATCAGTTTAGAGGAAGAGTAGGGAGATCAAAATACCAATCTTTTTGTTTTCTCTTTACCGAATCTCCAACAAAAAAAACGAATCTGAGATTAAAAGCACTCTTGGATTCAGAAGATGGTTTTCAATTAGCGGAAAAAGACTTGGAAATTCGAGGACCAGGAGATCTGATGGGAGTAAGGCAATGGGGAATTCCTGATTTAGCTATGGCCGCTCTCAAAGATATTTTCTTGGTGGAAAAGGCTCGCAAAGCAGCTAAAGAAATATTGGAAAAGGATCCGGAATTAAAAAAGAACCTCTTGTTACGGGAGAGGTTAAAGGAATTCCAGACAGGAATCCACCTGGAGTAAGAATTGTTCATTGTTGATTGTTATGAATTGAACTATTAGCTACTTTCGAATTTTCTCGGTAGGCCAAAACCCCATGTATTTTCCAAGCATTAATCTCGTTTGGGCTTCCAAAGCAGGTAAGGAAGTAAAAAATATCATCATTAAAGGCAGTAAGAACCATTGGAAAAACAAAATCGGATAGCGAAATCGGCCATATTCCGGAGGTCTCGGAGGAAGCAAAAGAAGACTCAAATAGGCTGAGGAAATTAAGCCAATCATAGACAGGGTTAAAATCCAGCTGATTATTCTAGGCAAATTATAAGAAATAAGAGATTGAGTAAATTCAGCTCCTCCTAAAATCAGAGGTAACCAGCCTAGAAAGAAAATCATAAGGGAAGCTACAGCCCAAGACCAATGTCCCTCAATTAATTCTAGTCCTAAGGAGAATTTTTTAGAAAGAGGGATTTTTTTATTTTTAAAAAAACCGAAAAGGAAATAGGGAATGTCAGCTACTCCATACGCCCATCTTCTTTGCTGTTTATAGATATTTAGTAGCGTTCTAAAAAAAGTTTTCGCAACGTTCGCATCCATGGAAATTGGATAAAACAAGGGTTGAACCCGATAGTTTCCATTGTATTTTAAAAAGCACTGCCAAAAGATTCTGGAATCATCCGAGACAACATTGGTTAGTTTAAAATTAACATCAACTAAGGCTTTAAAGCTCATGGAATGGGAAGAAAAGGTAATCAATTTCTCAGGTCTTTCTTGGTTCATAGTATGCCAAAAAGTGGCAGAGAAAGCAAACACTCGAGAAAAGGCAGACGCTTCCCAAATATTATTGATGAAAAAGGGGATAGGTTGATAACTTATTTTACTCGGCTGTTTTGAAGTTACATAATGATACGTTAAACAACTAAAGTATTTTGGGAAAACCACCGTATCTACATCTAAAGAAGAAAAAATTATGTTGCGATAGGGAATTTTAAGAGGATCGATAATCTCAGTTTTAGCTTTTTTTGCCGCGAAAGTCTCATTCGATCCTTTGCCAGAAATCTCTCCAACTAATTTTTCAGGATGCCAATATACTTGAAGTTTGAAAAATTTCTTCCCAAATTCCTTTTCAATCTCCTTGGCTATAAATTTAATTTTATCTTTATTTCTTTCCTCACAAGTTAAAATGACAATCATTTTTTCTTTTGGATAATCGGTACTTAATAGAGCCTGAAAACTATTCCTGACAATCTCTAAAGGCTCTTGATAAATTGGCAAAATAATGAGGTGGTAAATATTTCGCCAAGACATTCGGCTGAGCTCAGTCGAAACCTGAGAATTTTTTAGTTTATCTAACCAATCTATTTTTTCAGACTCTCTCATTCTCTTGTATCCTGCTCTCAAATGGAAAGAAAGATAAACTGTTTTCAAAAACCAATATAAGACAAAAAAAATAATGAAAATTGCTATAAAAAGAGGGAACTTCCAAGAAAAGAAAATAACTAAAAGTAAAGTTCCCCAAGAAAGAGCTCCCGGCAAAATTTCCAAAAGGCGATAGATTAATCTCTCTTTTGAATCTTGAAGATCTGAAGCCTTACTGATTCTAAGGTAATAATTTTTCTCCATAAAAATATTCGGAGATCCGATCTCCGATTTTAGTGCCGCCACGGGGAGTCGAACCCCGATTTAGTGATTGAAAATCACTTGTCCTAACCACTAGACGATGGCGGCAGATCAAATTTATTTTACTTTAAAAATTGAAAAAAAACAACCACGCCTAAGTTTTACTTCATAAAATTTTGGCGGGCGAGGAAAAAAGTGATAAAATGAATTATTATGAGAAATTTATCCAAAGCCTACAATCCAAAAGAAGTTGAAGGCCGTATCTATAAACTCTGGGAAAAGAGCGGTTTTTTTAATCCTGACAAATTGCCAGGCAAGAGAAAAAAAACTTACACAATAG
>JAHCSE010000003.1 GCA_018609195.1 Patescibacteria group bacterium | reverse complement strand
GGGCATTCTCATTTTTCAAGCATAAAACATAAAAAAGAAATTACTGATAAAAAACGGGGGCAGATTTTTTCGAAGCTCTCGCGGCAGATTACGGTTGCTGCCAGAGAAGGAGGGGGTGATCCGAACATTAATCCTAAACTTCGCCTGGTAATTGAGATGGCGAAGAGAATCAATCTCCCTTCAGAAAACATTGAAAGAGCAATTAAAAGAGGAATTGGCGAGCTGGAAGGAGTAAAACTGGAAGAGGTTCTTTTTGAAGCCTACGGACCAGGGAAGATCGCAATTATTATCGAAGGAATTACTGATAATAAAAATCGGACTCTTTCTGAGATTAAACAAATTCTAAATCAAAATAACGGAAAATTAGTGGAGACAGGTTCAGTAAAATGGCTCTTTGATAGAAAGGGAGTGGTTACCCTCTCGAGCGAACAGCCATTAGCCATTAACCGAGAAGATTTAGAGTTAAAGACAATTGAGGCAGGGGCAGAAGATATGAATTTCCATAATAATGATTTAGATATTTATACAAAGGTTGAAGATTTAGAAAAAGTTAAAAAAAATATTGAAAACCAGGGAATTAAAATTGACTCCACCTCTTTAGACTGGGTAGCGAAAAAGAATATTCAAATTGAAGGAAAAGATAGGAAGGCTACCCAGAAATTATTTGAGGCTCTCGATGAATCAGAAAGTGTTCAGGAAATATATTCAAACCTTAAGGTATAATTATCCCCTGTATTGTGTATTGAAGGAAGATTAATTTATTTAAAATAAATAAGATGATAAAAGGATCCAAACACTCAGAAGAAGCTAAAAGGAAAATGAGCGAAATCAAGAAAGGAAAACATTATTCTCCTAAAACTGAATTTAAAAAGGGAAATAAAATAAATTTGGGAAGAAGACATTCCGAGGATTGGAGAAAAAAAGTAAGTAAAGGGTGGTTTAAAAAAGGGAGTATTCCCTGGAGTAAAGGAAAAGAGATATCTATAGAGACAAAAAGAAAATTAAGCAAAGCTCTTAAGGGACGCGAAGCTTGGAATAAAGGAAAAGAAATGCCAGAAGAAACAAAAAAGAAATTAAGTAAACTCCTCAAGGGGAGGCGTCGTTCGCCCAAGACAGAATTTAAAAAAGGGCAGCATAAAGGAAATAAGAACCCAGCCAAAAGAATAGAAATAAGAAGAAAAATAAGCAAGGCAAAGAAAGGGAAGCCGCACTTTAACCAGAGAGGAGAAAACCATCCAAATTGGAAAGGGGGACGCATTTCTAAAAATGAAAAAATCAGAAAGAGTATAGAATATAAGTTATGGAGAGAGTCAGTTTTTGCGCGGGGTAATTGGACCTGTCAAAAATGTGGAGAGAGGGGAGGCAAAATAGTTGCGCATCATCTTCATAATTTTGCTGATTTTTCTGAATTACGAACCTCGATTGAAAATGGGGTTACCCTTTGTAAAAAATGCCATATAGAATTTCATGAAATCTACGGCCTAAAAAACAATACAAAAGAAAAATTCGAAGAGTTTTTGAGTTCACCTAATTGTTATAAATAGATAATTAAGAAATACATTTTATAAATATGATCATCATAGGTATAGATCCGGGAGTAGCCAAGTTGGGGTATGGAGTGGTTCGCAAAATTCATAATCCGAAACCTAAAACTCAAAATAGAGTTAGGTGTTTGGATTATGGATTAATTCAAACTGATCCTTCTTTTACTGATGGGGAGCGATTAAAAAAACTCTATTTAGGAATTTCCCGGTTAATAAACCAATATAAGCCAGAAGTCTTGGCAGTGGAGAATATCTATTTTTTTAAGAATTTAAAAACGGCTTTCCCTGTCAGTCAGGCCAAAGGAGTAATTTTGTTAGCTGCAGCTACAAAGAAAATTCCGGTTTATGAGTTCACTCCTCCTCAGATAAAAATGGCAATTTGCGGCTATGGGAGAGCAGAAAAAAAGCAAATCCAAAAAATGGTCAAAGTTTTACTTAATTTAAAAGAAATCCCAAGATCAGATGATGCAGCTGATGCTTTAGCTGTTGCTCTCACTTTCTCCTTTTTAAAAAGCCCTTGAAGGACTTGACAGGCTATTTTGAAAATTTATAATAGCTCAAGAGTCCTAAAAAGGTCGAGCAAAATTGAATAAAAAAATTATTGAAAAAAATATGGTCTACGAAGAAAAAATCTTAAATCCCTTCCTCAACCAAGAAGAAACACCAGAAGAAGAAAAACCAGAAGAAGAAAAACCAGAAGAAGAAAAGCAAGAAGAAGTGTAATGACTTCAAACCCCGTAAATTAAGCGGGGTTTGACTTTTTAAAGACCTTTTTGCTAATTTTAAATTAGCAAAAAGAGCAGAAAAGGGGCGGGAAAACTGGGTGTTTTCCCGTGGCGGAAATATTAAAACCGAGGGGTTTTAAGGAGTGAATCCGAAGCGAACAAGGTGAGCGCCAGCCGAAGGCTGGAAGAGGATGAGCGACCTTTAACAAGGTCTTTTTTTTATTATATCGGAAGTTTCAAGTTCCGATATAATCACAGGAGGGGTCGGGAGGTATCTTTTCACCCCGACCCTCAGCTTAAGAAACCCTCGGTTTCTTACGTCATTCGTCGCCTTACGGCTCCTCACTCCTATTTTCCTATACGGGGTGAAAAGGCGTTTCCCCCGTCGAGGAGATAGGAACGAGTGATAACGAGTGACGTAAGAGGACGGAAGTCCTCTTAAGTGGGGGTCGGGGGAAACGCATTGGCGTTTCCTCCCGTGTAGGAAAACAGCTCTTCGGAGGAGAGCGTTAGAAACCGTGGGTTTCTAAAAAATAGTTCGTGAGCGGAGCGAACAACTATTTTATAAAGATATTGCCAATTTGGTTAAAATATAATATAATAACTGAGCTTTTGTTATGGCAAACCATCCTCTAAACAGTATTACGATTTGGAGACTACAATAATATGGCAGAAAGGAAATATCATCGCCACATCTTTAAAGAAAACAAAGGGGGGAAATGGGTTATTTTAGTTCTCAAATTCTTTGGTTTTTTCTTTCTCCTTTTTTCAATCGGGTTATCTTCAATCTTTGTTTTTTATGCGAAAGACCTCTCCCGGCCTGAGAAATTTACCGAAAAAGCCTTTATTGAATCTACCAAAATTTATGATAGATCTGGTGAAATCCTCCTATATGAAATTTACGGCGAAGAAAAGAGAAAGGTTGTCCCTTTAGATATTGTCCCAGAATATTTAAAACAGGCAGTAATTTTAACCGAAGACGCCAATTTCTATAATCACTTTGGTCTCGACTTTAAGGGGATTTTTCGGGCAATTTTAGTGAATCTCAAATTAAGAAAACCCCTTCAAGGAGGTTCCACCATCTCTCAGCAGCTCATCCGCTCTTCTTTTTTGACTCGGGAAAAAACTTTAGAAAGGAAAGTGAGAGAGATTATCTTAACCCTAGAGTTAGAAAGACGTTATTCTAAAGATCAAATTTTAGAATGGTATTTAAATCAGGTCCCCTTTGGATCTAATGCGTATGGAGTGGAAGCTGCGAGTCAAACTTTTTTCAAAAAGAGCGTTTCTGAAATTTCAGTAGGCGAGGCTGCTATTTTAACTTCTTTAATTCAAGCTCCAAGCTATCTTTCTCCTTATGGAGAAAATAAAACAGAGCTTTTAATTAGAAAAGCTTTGATTTTAGAGAAAATAGTAAACGCTGGTCTCTTAACCGAGAAGGAGATCGAAGAAGCAAAAAAAGAGGAAATTGACTTTGCTCAAATTTTACAAACAATTCAGGCCCCCCACTTTGCAATATATGTGAGAGAATATTTACTTTCTAATTATGGAGAAGAATTTTTAAAAGAGAAAGGGCTCAAAGTGTATACCAGTTTAGATTGGGAACTCCAGCAATTGGCAGAAAAAGTGGTTAAGGAAGGGGTAGAGAGAAATAAAGCCTATCGAGCCTTCAATGCTACTTTAGTAGCGATTTCGCCAAAAACCGGGAAAATTTTAGCCATGGTTGGCTCCAAAGATTTTTTTGCAGAGCCTTATCCTAAAGATTGTATTCCTGGAAAAAATTGTTTATTTGAGGCCCAATTTAATGTAGCTTTGGGCAGTAAAAAATTCCCTGGGCGACAACCCGGATCCGCTTTTAAGCCTTTTGTTTACGCCACTGCCTTTAAAAAAGGGCATACCGACACAACTATTGTAGTTGACGAAGAAACCAATTTTGGGATCTGGGGAGGAAAGCCTTATATTCCCAAAAATTATGACGGGAGATTCCGGGGACCGGTAACGCTAAGGGAAGCTTTAGGTCAGTCTCTCAACGTTCCTTCAGTAAAAGTGCTGGCTGATTTAGCAGGTCTCGAAGATTCAATTCAAACCGCGAAAGATCTTGGGATTACGAGTTTAAATAAACCCCCTTCTTTTTATGGACTTTCTTTGGTTTTAGGAGGAGGGGAAGTAAAACTCTTGGATATGGTATCAGCCTATGGGGTTTTCGCTACAGAAGGTATGAAAGTATCCCCTGTCAGTATTTTAAAGATTGTTGACTCTAAAGGTAATATTATTGAAGAAAATAAAAAAACTCCAAAGAGAGTATTAGAACCAGAGATTGCTAACTTAATCACCGATATCTTATCAGATAATGAAGTAAGGGCTCCAGTATTTGGAAGTAATTCTTTAATGTACTTTGAGAATTTGAAAGTTGCAGCTAAAACAGGGACTACTGAGAGTTTTAAAGATGGTTGGATTATAGGTTATACTCCTTCTTTAGTAGCTGGAGTTTGGGCAGGTAATAATGATGGGTCCCCGATGGTAAAACAGCCAGGAATAGTGATAGCTGGTCCCATCTGGCGGGCTTTTATGGAAGGTGCTCTCTCGGAAACAGAATAGCCGATTCAACTTGAGGGTTTTTAAGTTCCTTTAATCGGCATTGCGATGTAAAGATAGCTGGGATCAGTTGTTGGTTTTAAAACGGCCGGGCCCTCTTCTCCATTTAATTCAAAAATCACCTCTGGGGTTTTGATATTAGAAAGACCGTCAACTAAAAATCGCCAATTAAAAGAAATTTCCGTTTTTTTTCCTTTTGCCTTCCCAGAGAGAAAAGATTGATTTTTGCCAAAATCCGGGCTCTGAGAAAAAATTTCCATTGCATTTTTTTCTGGATCAACTTTCAGTTTCACCTCATTAATCTTTCCACTAAAAAGCCCAGCTGCCCTAAGTTGATTTAGGAAATCCCCCTTAGATAAAATAAACTGAGTCTCATATTTTTTAGGAATGATTTCCTGATAGTTCGGATATTCCCCTTCTATTAATCGAGAGGTAATCTGAAGTTGGGGGTGAGAAACTTCATCCATAGGAAATTCAAACATCACTTGGGTTGGAGAAAAATAAATAGATAATTTTCCTTTTTTATCCGAAAGAGTATTTATCAATTCTCGGGTTACTCTCTGAGGTAAAATAAAAGAATGCTCCCTCTCTTCTTTCTTCTCAAAAAAGAGAGTTTTTTCAGCTAATCTAAAACTATCAGTAGCAACTATTTTTAGAAATTCTTTCTGGAAATTAAAATAAACACCTGATATTTCTGGACGGACAGAGGTTAAAGCAGTAACTTCTACTACCTGAGATAACCCTTCAATAAAAGGGGCGGTATTGATTTCAAAGGAAGAGTTATTTTTTATTTGGGGAATAACTGGGAAATCCTCAGGGCTGAAGCCTTTAATTTGGTTTTTAAAATTCCCACTCTCGATATATAAAGCTGAATTCTGGGTTTCTAAATTAACCGATCCCTTTGGTAGTAAATTAACAAAACTTGAAAAAAATTTAACCGGGCTGGCTATTTTACCTTCTTTTTCTACTTTAGCTAAACTCCACCAGGAAATTGCAGTTTCTAAATCAGTAGTGGTTAAATTCAAAAAATTTTTTTCAGCTGAGATTAATACGTTTTCTAAAATAGGAAGGGAGAGATTTCTACCTGTAATTCTTTCCACGAAACTTAAACCTGTTTTTAAATTTTCCCTTAGTATT
Source organism: Patescibacteria group bacterium (assembly GCA_018609195.1). Classification (GTDB taxonomy): domain Bacteria; phylum Patescibacteriota; class Minisyncoccia; order Minisyncoccales; family RBG-13-36-15; genus JAHCSE01. The sequence continues at coordinate 46,756 of JAHCSE010000003.1, read as the reverse complement.
AATAATTTCATTTTATAAATTGTTATTATTAGAAGGAGTTTTACCTTTTCCCTCTTATTTTTGTCTAAAAAACTGGGTAAAAATAAAAAAAAATTCGCAGCTCTCTTTTCTTCCCAGTTTCTTAACTATAAATTCTCTGCCTTATTAAGGAGATTTCCTCTTTGAGATTTTCATTACTCGACAACTCCTTTTTTATTTTCTCGTAGCCGTGGATTGCGGTTGTGTGATCTTTTCCTCCAATTCTCTTTCCAATAAAAGGGTAGGAACATTTTAACTCTTCCCTTAGTAAATAAATGGCAATCTGCCTTGGCCTAACAATCTCTCTTTTTCTAGAGGAGGCTATAATGTCTTTCTCTTTTAAGTCATAAAACCCGGCTACAACCTGAACTATTTTTTTCGGGTTAGCCACTTTAGTTGGAGAAAGAATTAAATTTTTCAATAAAGCTTTTACAACTTCTAGATCAAGTGTTTTAGCGTTTAATTTTTGATAAGCTATCAATCTATTTAAAGCTCCCTCTAGTTCCCTAATGTTTCTCTTGATATTTGAGGCAATATAATTTAAAATATCTTCCTGTAAATCAATTTTTCTCTCCTGCATCTTAAAATTTAAAATAGCCATTCTCGTTTCGAAATCGGGTAAGCTGATATCTGCAATCATTCCTCCTTCAAACCGCGACCTTAGCCTTTCTTCTAAAGCAGGTATTGCTTTTGGAGGGTGGTCAGAAGAAAGAATAATTTGTTTGTTTTTTTCATACAAAGCATTAAAAGTGTGGAAAAATTCTTCTTGGGTTTTCTCTTTTCCTGCTAAAAACTGAACATCATCAATAATTAAAACATCAAGAAGTCTGTATTTTTCTTTCAAATTCTCTATTTTCTGATTTCGAATGGCAGCTACCATTTCTGAAGTAAATTTTTCAGAACTAATGTATCTTACTTTTTTTTGAGGAAAATTTTTAACAACCTCATTACCTATTGCCTGCAAGAGATGAGTTTTTCCTAAACCTACCCCTCCGTAAATAAATAAGGGGTTGTAGATTAATCCGGGATCCTTAGAAACAGAGATAGCTGCAGCATGGGGTAGTTCATTAAAAGAACCAACAATAAAATTTTCAAAAGTATAACGGGGATTTAGATTTGTTTCTTTATCGACTTTAAACTCTTGAAATTCAAGTTGATTAGATTCTGGTAAAAAAGCCTTTTCTTTCTCTTGGGGCGTTTTAAAATTAAATTTCCCCACCAGATATTTAACTTCTTTAATTTCCTCGTCTAAACCATGGAGAATTTTTAAGATGGTTTTGTGATATTTATTTTCAAGCCACTCTTGCGAAAAAGAATTAGGAACTGAAACCCAAATCGCCCCGTCTTTTTTATCAAAAATTCTGGTATTTTTAAACCACGTCGAAAAATTAGCCTGCGATATATTAAATTGGATCTGGGCTAAAACTGCTTGCCAGAGTTCTTCGTTATTCATAAATTATATAAAATAATAAATGGAAAACTACAGGTTGCAAATTCTTACTCCAAAATTACTTTAGTAATTTTGGAAACCACTTGGGTTCTCCAAATCGCGGATGCGATTTGAGGATTGCCCCGCACCAGAAACTCCGTTTCGGTGCGGGACTAGTCCAGCACCGAGCTTTGTTCTGGTGCTGGGGATGCCTTTCTTTTAAAGCAAGGTGTCCACTACACAATTATATCATGAAAAGAAGAAAAATTGTCAATTCAAGGAAAAATAAAGGGGGATGCTACATTTTGTTAAAAAGCTGGGGAGAAATTGTGTATTGGGAGAAAATTGACCAAAATTGGAATTTTTGGTAAATTGATAAAAACCAATGTCTATTACATATCAACCAAAAAGAAGAAAAAGAAAAAGGGTTCATGGATTTCGGAAGAGAAGACAAACCAAAGGAGGAAAAAGAGTAATTTTAAGAAGAAGGAGGAAAAAAAGATGGAGACTAACTGTGTAACCATTCATCCAACACTAATCCTACGCGGATAATCACTAATGTTTTATTCACAATGATTCGTGGATGATTCGCGAGATTATCAGTGTTATATGTTGCCGAAAAAAAACAGGCTGAAGAAAAAGAAAGATTTTGAGAAGATTTTTAATAAAGGAAAGGGGATGAAAGAAGATTTTTTATTTTTAAAATGGACTTTTAATAATTTAAACATTAGTCGGTTTGGGTTTATAGTTTCGAAAAAAATTTCAACAAAAGCTAATTTACGGAATAAAATTAAAAGAAGATTAAGTGAACTGATTAGATTGAAACTCCCAACCATAAAAAAAGGAGTAGATGGAATATTGATTGCTAGAACTGGATTGGAAAAAAAAGATTTCAGGCAGATTGAAAAAACTTTGGATAAGATTTTAACCAAAGCGAAAATTTTAAAATGATGAAAAAAAGTGCTCTCAAAATTATCAGATTCTATCAAAAGTTTTTTTCTATTTACTTTGGGAAAATTTGCCGATTTTACCCTTCTTGCTCAGAATATTCTTATTTAACAATTGAAAAATATGGGATTTTGAAAGGTTCCTTTCGGGGGATAAAAAGAATATTGCGATGCCACCCCTGGCATAGAGGAGGTATTGATTTGCCTTAATTAATTATGGATTTTTTTATTAATTTTTTTAATTTAGTTTTGTATCAACCCCTTTTTAACCTTTTAATTCTGATTTATCTGTACTTACCGGGGCGTGATTTTGGGGTAGCAGTTATTGTTTTAACTTTATTAACCAGAGTTATATTTTATCCCCTGGGGGCAAAGGCTATTAAATCTCAAAAGGATCTTTCAGAATTACAGCCTAAAATAAAGGAAATTCAGGAAAAATATAAAGATGATAAACAAAGACAGAGTAAAGCTTTAATGGAACTTTATCAAAAAGAAAAAATCAATCCCCTCTCGGGATGCCTGCCTTTATTAATTCAACTGCCAATTTTAATTGCTCTTTTTCAAGTATTTTGGAGAGGGTTTCAACCAGAGCAGATGGTTAATCTCTATTCTTTTGTTCCTTTTCCTGGCCAAATTGAGCTAACTTTTTTAGGGATCTTAAATCTTTCTGTTCCTAGTTTGGGTTTGGCTGTTTTAGCAGGGATCTTGCAATTTTTTCAAACTAAAATGATCACTCCCCACCAAAAATCTGGAGGGGGGCAAAAAAAGAAAGCTCCTGACTTTTCCCAGCTCATGCAGAAGCAAATGCTTTATTTTTTTCCAATTTTCACTGTTTTCATTTTGTGGAGGCTTCCTTCAGCCATCGCTCTGTATTGGCTGGTCACTTCAATTTTTTCCATTGGCCAGCAATATTTGATTTTAAGAAAAAAGAAAATATGATTTCGAGAGCTGAATTAAAAAGAATAGAAAAAATAACTAAAGAATTTTTTACCAAGATGGGTTTTGAAGTTGAAGTTGAGATTAAATCTTTTGAAGAGAAAACTCTACCGATTAATTTAAAAATGGAAGACCCAAAGATTCTAATTGGAGAGGGCGGGAAAACACTATCTGAAATTCAACATCTTTTAAAGGTAATCTTAATAAAAAAATTAAAATCCCCATTTTTTATTAACTTGGATATTAACGATTATAAAAAGAAAAAATATCAATATTTAAGAGAATTGGCAAGATCCGTAGCTGATGAGGTAGCTCTAACTAAAAAAGAAAAGATTCTATCCCCGATGCTACCTTCAGAAAGAAGAATAATTCATTTGGAGTTGGCTGAAAGACAAGATGTCACTTCAGAAAGCATTGACCAGGAACCAGAAAGGAAAATAGTGATTAGGCCGTACCCCTAACCTTAAACAGAAAAATTTTAAAAGAAGATATAATAAAAAGAACTGCTTTTGCAGTTCTTTTTTCAGTTTTTTTATAGGCATTCCCTCAACCATTATTTTTTCTTCTCGGCCAGTTCCTTTTTTGCCTTTTTAATTTTTAAAACTTCTTCAGGGGCGGTGGTAATCAACTGGTCTTCTCCATACGAAGCCACAATTTTAATTGCCACATGTTTTTGCCCGGCAAAAAACAATCCTTCCCCCACTGCTGCTTCCAAAAGTAAATATTTCTCCTCATCCGTTAAATTAAAAGTTTTTTTAACCACATCAATGGTAGCTGGACTCTGTTTCATTAAAATTTGCAAGGAAGAGTTCGCAATGATTGGCTGGCCATATTCTGATTTCATAAAATCATTGACATCTTGGGTGATGGTGGTGACTCCCAGCCAATATTTTCTGGCACGCTTAGCGGTTCCATATAAAAAGGAAGCTCCATCTTCTGACTGCATTAACCACCAGGCTTCATCCACTATTAAAATTCTCTTTTTGAGTTTCGATCTAACTACATTCCAGATATATCGCAAAACAATATACATTGCCATTGGCCTCAGTTCCTCTTCCATATCTCTGATACCAAAACAGACAAATTGATTTTCCATTGAAATATTAGAAGGTTGATTAAAAAAACTGGCATAGGTTCCTCGGGTAAATTTTCTAATTCTTCTGACTAAACTTTCTGCTCCTTCCATTGTTTCCAAAACTGCTTCTAAATCCTGCATTAAAGGAATACTCTGGCCCCAAAGACTGGGATCTGTTTCTGGGGTGATATCTTTTGCAGCATAGGTTTCAGCTAAAGCCTGATCAATAATGGCATCCTCTTCTGGAGTTAAACCGCCCAACATAATTCTTAATAACCCCACCAAGCTAATAATATTTGACCTTAAAACATCTTCTGGCCTTTCATCTTCTCTGGGAATTGGTAAATCAAAAGGATTAAGATGGTGGGGAGAGCTTAGAGACATTTTAAAGTAAGAACCACCCACGGTATCAGATAAAAATTCATATTCATGCTCAGGGTCAATTATAATTACGTCAACCCCTTGCATGAGGTACCTGAGAATTTCTAGTTTGATGGCATAGCTTTTCCCGGAGCCTGCCTTTCCAAACACAACTTCATTCGCATTCTCTAAAGTAAATCTGTCAAATAAAATTAAAGAATTATTATGGCGATTGACCCCATATAAAATTCCTTCATTCGAAGAAAGGTCAAAGGAGATAAAAGGGAAGCAAGAAGAGAGGGGGGCAGTATTCATTGGAGTGGAGATCTGGAGGAGGTCTAAACCGGTAGGAGAGCAGCAAATAAACCCTTCTCTTTGCTGGAAAAGAGCCGGTTTAATGTAAATCAATCTCGCCTCAAAAATAGATCTTAAAATTGTTTCTATATCTCTTAACTCTTTTTCTGTGTCTCCGTAAATAGTTAAGTAAAGCCCAAATTTGAACATTCGTTCTTGAGCAGACTGGAGTTTATCTCTGAGAGTCTCCAGGTCTCGATAGGCGATTTCCAAGGCTGGATCTCTGACCAATCCCTTTTCTTCCCTTTCCATGAGCTCAGCCTGAACTTCAGTCACCTTTTTTCTGAGCTGTTTTAAAACCATTCCCGTTTCAATAGGATGTACAAACATTGAAACGTCCATTGGGTTTTCCAAATTAATTACAGGTGATAACCAGCCCGAGGTCAAATATCTTGGGAAAGAAAAAATAAAAAAAGATTTGGCAAGTCTTTCGCCAAATTTTAGATAATTTTGCGAAACCTCAATAGAGGAAGGAGCAATAATATCCAAAGCAGTGATTGCTTCTCTCTCAAAGATTTTCTCTGGAATTTCTATCTCTTTCTTTTTTAAAAAAGGTATTTTCATAAAAATATAACTTAAACTATTAACTCAGGAGGAATTTCTGGATAATAACCAAATTCAGCTTCTTTCGGATGGTGGGTTCTCCAAAAAAGTTCAATTAATTCTTCAGTAGTTAAGGGAATAGCTTTTAATCCACATCTTCTCAGGCCTAAAGCTACAAATTCCATTCTCTGCCAGAGTTGTGATTTACATCTCTGGAATACCTCCTTGGTTAAAGTTGAAATTCGCGGTCTTCTTAATAGCTTTACAGCTCCTGCAGTTCCCAAGGCTTCAAAAAGAGTAAAAGGGACAATAACAAAAAAGGTCTTATTCATTATTGTTCCTTCCCCAACTAAGCTTTGAATAAACTTATAGTATTCAGAAGTCTGAATTTTCAGTAATTCATTTTTCTGTTCTTTTTCTAATTCTCTGATTTTTTCTAAATAGCCGGTAATATTTAATCTTCGAGATTGAATGAGAAACTGACAAGAAAAATCCAAGGAATTCAAAAAATTCTGAAATTGATACATAATGGCTTTCTGTTCATCATCAGATTTTAAGGCAAAATTTAAAGAAGAGACCATTAAAACTCCTCTTAGAGATTGATCTCTTAGAACAATCACTCCTTCTCTGATTTGATCAATTTCTAAAAATTGTTGAGTGGCTTGAGGCATAAATTATTTGGTTCTCGTTTCAATTTGGGTTGATAGATCTCTTAATCTGCTTTTCTCACCGATTTTAAGCAAACTAATTTTATCAATCTCCTCTTTTTTTATTCCCACTTTTTCTTTTTTTGTGATAATTTTCGGTGGAATTCTTTTTTTCCGCCAGATATAAAGCTTGGAAGAAATAAAGAAAGAAAAAAAGTTGGTCAATACCATAAAGAGGGGGCGACCCCCAACTTTTAAGAAGGCAAAACTTGAAGCTATACCCATTACCAAAATAACAATAAATAAAAATAAAATAAGATGTTTAATTATAAAAAAAAGAGCAAAAAGAATAGCTACTGCTCCTCCAATAAAAAGGAATTGCCTCCAGGTTAAGGGGCCCACAATTTTGGGAGCTTGTTCAATAAATTGAGGAACAGAAAATTCCATAAAATTATATTGTTATATTACAAAATTAAATTTACTCGATTTCTTCCCGGTAAACATCCGTTCTTTTTTCCGGCTTCTCCTCTTCTTCTGGCGCTTCAGGCTCCTCTTCCCTTATTATTCCAGGTGGTCGAGCTGGGGGAACAATCTCTATTTCATAAATTTTGGAAAGAACTTCTTTTACAGGAAAAAAGATAAAGCGGTTGATTTCTCGGGCTACATTTTTTGCCACCTCCGTTTTCAATTTCACCTCCTTCATCAAAGTTTTTTCAAATTCTTCAGGGGGTAACAACCCCATTAAAACTCGGCCAGTATATTTTGCAACTTCTGGAACTTTTTTTTCCTCTACTTTATTTCTTGTGCAGACACTATCAATATTATCTGCAGTTTCTTGTGAGAAAATAGCTTCCTGTAATTCTTCTGGAAGTTTCGCATAAAGCTTCCAAAGTTGGTCTCTTAAATATTCTTCTGGCATTTTATTTAGCTTTTAGCGTCTAACTTTTAGGTGATTAGTTATTTTATCACAATTTTTACCTTTCTCGAAAAGACTTATTCTCCCATCTTTATTTTATTACAATATCGAAAATTTGGATAGCAAGCTTTGTTAAATTTTAACATATATTATGAAGAAATAAAAACAAAAAGAGGACCCCTAAAAAATTTGACAAATGTTTTACAATATCATATAATTCAACAGTCAAGGGTGGAGGAATTTCCTTGGCGTAGGCTCGTTTGACGAGTCTTAAGGGGCGTTTGACGCTCCAGAAGCTATTTCACAATTAAAGAGGAGGTGTAAAGAAGATGATTGGGAAGCCACAAAAACAGTCCGTGGTGAAAGGAGGAACAACCTCGTACACAGAATTAGTTGTCGGTCTAATGATTTGGTTTCTTGTTGCGCCGATCTTCTTTGCAATAATGGGAACGATAGGTGTAGTGATAGGTATTAAGTTTGGCCAAGAGAAACTCAAGGGAGTTGATATGACTGAACTGAAAGCTCAATTAGGGGAAGACTACCCATGGTTATACTCTTTGATTGGATGGTTTAAGGAATTAGAGATCGGAGTATTTGAGAGCTTCGTGATTGGGGCCTGTATTTTTTTACTTGCCTTTCTTGCCATAGTACGGTTGTTTAGTAAACTTATCAGCTCTCAGCGTAGTGAGACGGAAAAGCGAGAGGCTCAATGGCAACAAAGGTCGCAAGGATCGGCAAGTCCAAGTAAAACAAGTAAAAGCGGATATAACTACGGAGGTTCTGGGGAATCCAGTAAGCCCGAACCAAACCCGCTTTTCCGGGCGGTTAGGATTGAGAGATCGCCATGGTCAGATGACAGAATTTTTAAGGATGACTCTAGGACGAAAGTTGCCTCTGTTGATGGGCAGACGGTCAGAGATCTTCACGGTCATAAAATCGCCACAATCAAGGACGGTAGAATAATAGATGAGTACGGCGGGGAAATAGGAAGGTTCAAGAAAGGTTTGTTTAGTGGAACTACGATTGAACACACCGAATATGGACCATTACGACCCCATAGAAATCCTGACTCTGACTTTGATGCGGAAGCAGAAGATGAAGAAGAAGAAGAATATGGGGACCAGGAGAGTTGAAGGTTATTACCGTCCAACCTAATTCCTATATATATAGTTCCTCCCTAAATTTATAAGAAGCGGAAATGACGCCAATTCATCCTCTGATAAACTCGGGATGATAATGGTAAAATCGGGTGGCAAAGCCGCTTTTTTTATTTTGTTTACACAGTCGCCAAGAGAACGAAAAATTTGACAAATTTTGGATATGTTGCTATAATTCAAAAACCAAGAAAAAGAGGTTTCTTGGTTTCTGGATTCTTCCAGGAAAGCTATTTAACAATTACATAGGAGGTGTAAAGATGGAATGGGCTCTATTAGGCGCATTGATTGCTACTTTCGTAGCAGCGATTGTCGTATTGATGCTGGTTATGTTCCTCTTCCCCATTGCCAGATGGATTATTCTGGGATTGGGAGTTAGTGCGGTAGCTGCAACATTATTTCTCATCGGAGGTGAAAGAACGATGTGGATATGGATAGGTTTAGGAATTACCTTTGTCGCAATTGTTTTAGTGGCGTTCATTATTCTGATCGCTGGGCTAAAGCAAGTCCAGCAGCAAGAAAGATTTGTTATTGAGAGGTTTGGAAAATACCGTGCTACTCTGAGTCCAGGATTGCGTTGGATTATCCCTGGTGTAGAAAAAGTACGGGCAAGTGTAGCTGTTTGGGAGCAGAGGATTGCTCTATTTGAAGAACCAATTAAGATTGACTTTCGTGATGGCTCAGCAACACCAAAAAGCGCTGAAGCCTTTGTGCAGATTTGGGAACCAGATAAACCCTATGATCCTGGTGATGGACGAACAGAGACAGGAATTTACCGAGCGATTTACATGATTCGCGACTGGCGAGGGGCGATCAGAGATTCACTAGAGAATGCCCTCCGAAGCTATTTGAATGGCTTGACGATTGATGAAGGAATAACCGCTGCCCGAGCTGGGTACGACTTAACGAAAAACAGGATACCTAAAAGTGAATTAACGCCACTCAGAAAATCCCTGAGAACGTGGGGATTCCGATTATTAAGAGTTACAGTTGGAGATTTCGATCTCGAGCCAGAATTGGTTCGGGCCAGGGGAGAAGTCCACATAAGAGAAAGAGAGAAAGACGCAGCAGTTGCGGTTAGTGAAACAAGGGCCCGGGAAACAATGGGTGCCTTGATTCGAATGATAGCTCAGAGCACCGGTAAGACATTTAAAGAAGTTCAAGCTGAGGTGGTTGGTAATACAGAATTACAGGGAAGGCTAAGGACATTTTCTGAAGAAATAGTTACTCGGCGAATGAGTCTTGACGGAAAGGCCTTAACTGACATTCGAGTTGGAGGTGGCGGAGACCTTGAGACAGTTCTCTTGCGACTCATTGCCGCAATTCGAGGTGGAATAAGAGGAGGCAATGGTCAGGACAAGAGCTGAGCGGGAAATTGAACACCATTTAGATAAGCTTAGCCTAGATTATGCCAGGAGCTTAGATGAAGAGGAGAAAGGGAAAAGCGAGGAAGAAAAGAAAAAAAAAGAGGAAGAAGACGAAAAGAGGTTAGCGTGGTTAGAAAACCAAATTCAGGAAATGGAAGCAGTAGAGATTCTACCTGAAGCTCCTCCTGATATTGGAGAAGCAGGAATAAGAACAAGATATCCCGATACCGGAGAGGCGGGAGCTAAAAAAAGAAAATACCCCGATACCGGAGGGTAGGGGTATTTATCTTAAGCGGGCCATTGGTCCGCTTTTTGTTTCGGGGGGAAGAGGACCCCGAATAAATTTGACAAGTTTTATAGTTGTTGTTATAGTAAAATCCGAGGAGGGGTTTAGCTCCTTCAAATACCAACAAAGGAGGGAAATAATGCTGGTCACCTGTCCAGAATGTAGGGCAAAAATTAGTGCGGATGCTGATCCTTGTCCGAGGTGTGGATTTCCGCGGGCGGGGAGGCGATCAAAAGAGCATTGCGAAGATGTTCTTGCACGGCTTCCTGTTCGAGAAAAAGTTGTGAGTGGCTATAATTGTTACAATTGTGGCGCAGCTATTGAAGTACAGTTTAGAGCAGTAGTCGAGAGCTATGAAACCACGGGTTATTATGTGGTGTTCAGAGCGAGGTGCCCGAAGTGCGGAGGCTTATTGTTTATACCCATTGACTAGAAGTAAAAGCTACGATAGCTCAATTTCTAAAAAGGAAAAACGGGCCTTAGGCCCGTTTTTTAATAATAAATTATTCTCAATCTTTTTTCTCTTCCTTAATAGTGAACCCTAGCCCTTGCCCAGCTTGCGATCTCATATATTTCAATAATCTTGGATTATTTTGTTCAAGCCACTGTTCAGGAGTTTGGTTAGCTGCAGTTGCCTGTGAACTAACTGTTCTTTCAATAGCATCCATAGCTTCTGTGCCGCGCGCGCTGACAAAATTTCCCATATGCCGACCATCCCAAGTCCTGACCATACTTTCTAATACTGGGGCATGCCTATAAATTTTCGTTGCTTCATCGTACTTTAAAACTTGTCTTGAAACCTGAGCAGCCCGGTCTGGCCGGATGCGCCTTATAATTTCTTCACCATAAACATCAACCAACTTCTTTCTATCGGCTAGAGAAAGAACGGATGGGGCAAGGGGCACCCCAGCAAGAGTTCGCATCCGCTGCTCTTCCAGATGAGGCATGGCACTAATTATATCTCGGTGGGCATCATATTGTCTCGCTACTGGTATAGTGGCTTCTATCTCTTCCTGGGTTAGGCCGTGCACATCTATAGCTTCATCAAGAACACGAGGACCCCGTTTTATCAATTGATTAATATAACCAATCTTCGTTGCAGCATCAAGACCAGGACTTTTCAATTTCGAGACAACCGTTGCTACTGATTCTTTTTCTACTTCTCTTGCTGCTTCTGTAATTTTCCTTTGTCCAGCAGTCATAAAACCAGGCTCTCCCATTGTCCTTCCTGCTGCTCGGCGTGTTGCCCAAATAGGGCTAACTCCGGCCCTTGCCACTCCCGCTGCCACCTTTTGAGCAAATGCAATTGGGCCTTTTTTCCCTTCACCCCAAGCGAGTCGGGGTTCTGTTACCTTAGCCTCCTCTGTCATTCTTTCTCTAAACCTCCTCGCTGTTTCTGATTCTTCCCATTTTTTTCTTCCCCATTGTGCTGTTCTCGCTCCGGCTCTTTTTCCTGTCCAGGCTCCGGCTTTTTTCCCTGCACTAATAACTTGACGGGCGCCCATAGCAGTAGTGGAAAGGGTGAAAAAGAATCCAAGGTAGAGTATAGCGATTGGCAAAACGGCAACCACAAAAACAGCAAAAAAGTCAGCGAACCATTGAAAGGGCCCTCCTTCAAAAGCAGCACTTGGAATGGTAACATCCCACATAAACTGGGTCATACTGGCTGCAAGCCAAAGGAAAAAGGCTCCAACTACTCCGACTAACAACCAGCTAATGAATTGATGCCACCACAGATTCCAAAATGGCCTGGTAATAGGCAGGATATAGGAAAAGAAAGCCAATGGGGAAAGAATAAAAAGAATCATCAAGGCTACGTAACGGAAAAAGAAAAGGATAAAGAAAAGCAGAGTAATAAGGGTGCCAACGATATTGAAAATTAGTTGAGCTGTTGCCGCAGCCAGATTTGCGGTAGGATCATCGGTTATTTGAACGAAAGGTTTAAAACTTGCTTCATAGACGATTTTTGCTTGTTCCCAGAGATTTTTCCCAACAGCTTCCTGTACCAAAAAACCAATCGTTATATTCGCAGCGTCAATAAGTATACCCATCATTACCGGAGTAAAGTTGATCAGCAGGGCAATAATAATTAAGAGTGGAAGGGCTTTTTGGAGTTGATATTCCCCGTATCTTAAAGCTGTTCCCAGGCCAATTGCCACTAAAGCTAAGATAAAACCCATATTGGCAAAGTCTCTTACAGTGGTCCAGGCATTAAATGCGACCACATTTTCTGGCCGGGTGATACCGATACCCATGAAATTAGGATCAATCACCCACATCAGTAAGACAGTGGCCAGCATGTAGAAGGTGGCACTAATGATAAGAGGAAAGATATAAATTACGCCAATAAGGGCATTCAGAAATCCTGCGCCGATGTCTCCTGCAATTCCAGGACCGAACTGAGCCAGCAGGCCGAAACTGACAACGGTGACAACAGCGCCCAAGAAAAGCTTAGATCCGAGCAATATTCCAATACCAGCGATTATAGGAAGCGGCATTGCAAAGGCTTCTGAAGGCAAAGCCAAAAAAAGAAATATTAACAAAGGAAGAGAGAAAAATAATTTTTTCTTGGGTAATTTCATAAAAAATTAGCGTATTCTTCCTTTAAAAATGGCAAAAGAAGAAATGCAAGGCTTCCATTCTCCAAAAAACCCCCCAATAATTGGAAGCCCACTACCAGTTCCAACTTTACATCTCCCAATATAATGGGTTCTGATTTCGCTTATTTCTTTAGCTCTTCCTGAACCAAAAATCTGGCATTTTCCTGTGCCATCATCCTCTTCAAAAACGGCTAAAACCCAGCCTTCTCCTACCTTTAAAGAATGAACATTGTCATTCCAGTTATCTCCGGGGCATTTGTCTATATCTTTTGGCTCCACTTGTTCTCCGGTAATAGTACAGACACCTTCTTCATCATCAAAAGTCGGGAGTTTGTAGAATTTTACCGCGAAATCCCCGGCCGGCTCCTTGGGGAATAAGACCGATTTGGAAAATATGGTAACCGAAGAGACATCTCCTTTTACATTATCACCCACCCCTCCAAAGATTAAGTCATGGCTGAACTCCTTCTCATAAAAGATACGGCATTTTCCCTTAAAATCCCGCTCAGTATGTAAGACCGCATTAAATTGGATGTCGTTTCGCCAATCAGTCTGGAAACAGATTTTCTGGGTTTGGTTGTCAAAATTATAGGTTTGGAGAGCGAGGTCGGAAATGCTTCCTGTAGTTGGGACATTTTTAAAAACTCTTAAAATCTTATCTTCAAGCTCAATTTCTTTTTCCTCATCACTTATCAGATAAACTCCTGCTAGTGTTCCTCGTGCTTCGAGCAAAAAATCTTCTATACTTTCTAAGGTGAGGCGGGTTAATTGAGGATTGATGGTAATTAAAAGCAAAACCGATCCTAAGAGGAGAATCAGGCCTAACAGTGCGGCAGTTATGCTCTCTCTGGCATCTCTCATTGCGGTCGGGTTGCCGGCAGAAGCCAGATATCTAAAGCCGGCAAAAACTAAGACGGCAAAAGCAATCAAGCCGGCTATTGCGATAGCAAAAGTGAAAATATATCTTATAAAAATTGGGAGAGCATCTTCTCCCTCAGCTATAGGTCTGATCCCTTGGATACTGGGGTATTTTACTTCCAGACGCTCTTCTGGTGGTACTGGAGGAGGCGGAGGCTTTGCCGTCTCACTAATAACTATTTTTTCTTCACAGGTGGCGGCGGAACCCGGAGAGGGAGGAATGGCAGCCCCCAAAATTGTTTTTGAGGAAAACCAAAAGGAACCCAAGAGAACAGTGATCAAAATCAGGAAAAATATTTTTTTGGTACTTAGTTTTTTTATTAACGGCATATAAGCCAATTGTATAAGCTTTTACAAACCTTTTTGTCTTGAACATCCTGAAGTTCTACCCAAAAATTGCTGATAGCAATTTCACAGGGGGTAGAACCCCTGAGGAGTTGATAAAGTTCAACTGTTGGCGCATTTTTCTCAAATAATCTTCTCGCTTCATCCAGTTTTTTCCTGATTTCCGGCCTTCTCTCATTTAGAAGAATATCAATCGTTTCTTTCTCTCTGATTATTGTCCTTGAAAGCGAGGCTAACTGTTGATATTTGTTTTCAATTTCATCTCTCTGCCAACAGGGATCTCCTGTGCAAGGCAGGATTTCGCACTTGTCTGCAAAATCTGGGACTGTCCAAGAAAAAGAAGTCTGAGTGAGGGGAAGGTCGGCAATCACCTTCCAAGCGGATGGATCTGGAGCACCTTCCGCCTGTAAGAGAATTTTGATTGTACCACCCGGAAGAAATTCAGATTTCCAGAGAATGGTTACAAGGGTACCTACACGAAGATTTACTCCTGAAAGAGGATTCGTAATAGTGATGTTTGGAGTACCTAATGTTTCACAACAAATTTCTACTGGACCTAGACAACCAGTTACTCCTGTAATTTCTTTAACACATACACTTCTCGCTACACAAGACCCACCTGCTTGTTGACAGGTTTGTGGTGGACAGACTGGGGTTATAATGGTCACGACATTGGAATGTACTGCACCAACTCCACTAAAAACCCGTGCTTTATAAAGACTATTTTCTTCAGCATCTGGCCAAGTATAAGATGTGTCGTTGAAAATCCATTCCTTATGGACAAAGCCGCCGGCTTTAGCCTCAGGAACCTCACCTTTTTGTATATATAAGAAATCACTGGATGTCCCTTCTGTAAAAGAGAAATCTATGCTATTGCAACTAAAAGAAGGGACTGCAAGAAGAATATGAGAACCAAGGGCGAGCTGAGAGACACCAGAATTAACAGCAGAAGTGGAATAAGCAGAGCATGCGTTGATTTCCCCTGAAGTCGGGGAAGAAAGCTGAGAAGAAGTACCTGGAGAATTATTTACCGCCAGAGGTTTTATAATATTAACATTGACAGTATCAGAGGCAACCACCTTGCCTTCAAAAATATTCTGAACCCTAATTTTTGCTGCAGGTGTAGGGGTGAGCTCACAGCTTGGCTGGCAAAATCTGCTGTCGCATTGGCTGGCCAGATCTGCAATTTCTGGAACTGTTTGTCGATACTGGTTAGTTGCCCACTGAATGTTGGCTAAAGCTCTTGATAGCCGGAAGGCAAAATCCATAGCTCCTTCTATTGCCTCGCCAATAGGAATTTCTTGGACGCAAGCTACTATTTCTCCCGGAGTGAATATTCTTTGATGAGTTACTAACTTTTCTTGTGCCTGAATTACTATCTTAGAGTCTTTATTGAAATTATACCAAATCCCAAAAATAGCTACAAGGAAAAGAATTGAAAAAATAATGATCTTTTTCATATTTTATTTACAAAAACTTAAAGGGAAATTTTTACCCGCCAGTTCGGGATTGGCAAAAGCGGGAGTTACTATTTTTACTTTCAGCTGACAAGCAATATCCTTTGAAGCATCAATTAGCGATAGGAATTTTTCTTCTGCTCCTTTCCGGACAATTTCAAATGGAGAATCATTAATTGAGATAATAAAAGTATCATTTGATTTTTGGTAAATGATTTGGTATTCGGGGCCTCTAACCAGTAAATATTGTTGAAATTTATCTTGGCTAATCATAGGGTTACCCTGCTCATCTTTCAATACTTGCCCGAGAGCATTTTCCTTTGCTTCCTCCGGAGTGGGAGAGCGGGATTTTTCCAAAAGTGCTATTCCAACAATCAAGGTTATTCCAGCTATAATTAGTATTAAGATTTTAATTTTGGCCTGAAATACCATAGATACTAAGGGCAAAATCTGGGATCATTGCAAAGATTGCAGTGTTGAGGGCAGGCCGCACTCCAGGCACACCAATTTCCCCAGCTATTAAAAATTTGGGTAGCCTGCTGGGTATTTACCTCGGTATTGCCAAGGCCAAAGGCTTCTGCGCACTCTGCAGCCTTTCTTTCATCTATAACTTCACAGGTAGATGGGCTTATTTCTCTAAAAATTTCTCTTTCTGGTATTCCAATCCTATCGCATCTCCCCGTCCGGTAAAGGTTAATTTGAAAAAGACCGACGCTATAATCATATTGACCCCTTTTACATCCATCATTTAAGGCCCAGATGTTCCCGCCGCTTTCTACGTTGCAAATTTGAGAAGCCTCTGTTGCCCTAACTCCAAAGGAAGGCTCTAAGTTTTGGGCATTACAAGGATTGTCAGGATCAGTAATTACTTCGCATCTTCCTCCGCCCCCGGGCACACAGATACTCTCGCCAGTGATATAGCTCAGTGGATCGATCCAGTTATTTGCGAGGGGAGCAAGAGTGTTCCCTACAACAGTTGCTTCTCCTTGAATTATAGAGAAATGAAGGTGAGTTCCTCTTTCATCCAGAGGCTTTATCAGGCCTGTACATCCCATTGCTCCAATTTGTTGGCCTTGATCTACTCCATCGCCAGGTTTTACCAGAACTTCGTCTAAATGGGCATAAAGGGTGTGGATTCCCAAATCAGAATGTTTTATTAAAATCCAGTTTCCATATCCTCCCCCACAACCTGTATCCTTTCCACAAGCTCTCAGACAAATGTCGTTTATTGCTACTACCTCTCCTTTAGCTGCAGCCACAACTGGTGTACCGAGGTTGTTGGCAATATCAATTCCACTGTGGAAACCTACAGCGTATATAGGATCGCGCACGCCGAATTTTTGGGTTATTGTCCCTTGAGTTGGCATAATTAAAGTACCCGGCTGGCTCGGCACACAAATCACATTAGGGGGTATTAATATTCCGGGAGGCAAGGGGAGAAAATCGGCATCTAAATTTCTGGCAAAATCTATGGCTATTTGCATTTCTTCAAAAGTTCGCCAAAAATAAAAAGTGGCAGGATCAGCAATTGTTCTGCCATCTGCGGTTTTTATAAAAATGCTGATATTTTCCCATTCTGGCAGGGTCTCAACCTCAATTTCACGATTAAGGCTTTGAGCTACCGCGTCCCGCTCAATTATAAAAGTAAAGTAATCTTTTAATTCATCAGAAAAAATAGTTGTTAGGAAAACGGCTTTATAAAGATTTAAAAGTTTTTCTGCGATTTTAGATCTTAATCCCGCTACTTCCTGTTCTTTTTGTCCCAGCTCTGGCAAGATAGGAGAGTTTTTAATTTTAGACGCTTTGCTTCGGATGGCATCTATATCACAATTTATCTGACAACTTTGAGGCTGGCAGTCCGCCGAGCATTGAGAAATGCCACAATTACAGGCGTCAATAAGAGCCTTTAGTTCAAAAAGCTGAGAATCTAGCCCCCCGGTTAGGTTAATAATTTCTTGAGTTACCTTAGTTAATTTTTTTAGGATTGACTCGGTCTCTCCAGAGAGAATCGCTTCTTCGATAATTTTGCCTAATGGTATTTGAAAGGCAAAATCTTTCCGTTCTTCTACCGGAGGTAGAGAAACTGTTACTTCTGGAACTTCTTCGAGTTTAGGCTCTACCCCCTTGAGGATGATTAGTTGAGGATTGATTGTGGTTAAAATTAAATAAGATGAGAGCAAAATGATTAAGCCAGTAACCCCAGCAGTAATTTGAGCTCTGGCATCTGCCATGGCAGCTGCCTGCCCTACTGAGGTTAAATAACGGAAACCCCCATAAACCAAAGAAAAAAAGGCGACCAGGCCTGCAATAATAATGGAAAAATTGAAAATAAATCTGACATATTCTGGTAAGGTAGGCTCTGCCGGAAGAGGTGCCCCTGGGACTGTTGGATATTCAACTTCTAAAGCTTGAGCAAACCCTCCGAAATTTTGCGGAGCAAAACTTGGGAGGACAAAAACAAAAAAAGCAAAAATCAAGAGAAGAAAAATTAAGAAAAATAATTTACTTTTTTTTATTCGTAACATCATTGCTTAAGTTCAAAATAAACTACTACTGTCCAAAGGGGCAATATCCCGACAAAAGGAATAAATTCTCCAATAAAAGCTAAAGGTCTCAACCAACGCAAGACTCGGGTGCCCCTTGTAGCAGCTCTTTTAGTAACAGCAACTGTTTGCGATCTAAAAAACGTCCAACCTCCGATAACTAGCAGTCCGATAATGTCGGACAGAAAGGAAAAAAATGTGCCGATAATAGGAATAAATTCCACGAGTCCACCCACATCGAAAATGATAGCTAGGGTGAGCATTAGGACGCCTTCTGGACTAATAAAAGTTCCGCCCCTTTCTTCTTCTGAAGTTTGCACTTGGCTTTCTTCCTCTTGGTCTGGCATACGTATACTTAATTTTTTTGTTAATTTTTCATTGTAGCAAATTCATGAAACCATCTCGAGATTTCTTCATTATAGTAAAAAAAGAAAATTATTCAAAACCAAAGGTTTTTGCTAACTTTAGCCAATCTTGAAGATTCAATGTTTCTGCTCTTTGGGTAGGCTGAATTTTATTTTTTAGAAGCCAGTTTTTAATTTTCTGGCGATCAATTTTTAAACCCTTAGATAGATTATTAATTAATTGTTTCCGTGGCTGAGAGAAACCGGCCTTAACAATCTTGAAGAATAGAAGCTGATTAACGCTGATTGAGTACGCTGATTTGCGCGGAATTATTTTAAGGATAGCGGAGTCTACCTTTGGAGAGGGCCAAAAGGATTTTTTTGAGACAAGGGAAATAATTTCAGGTTTTGCGTAAAATTGGACAGAAACTGCTAATAAACTCATCTTCGGAGGCCGAGCTACAATCCTCTGAGCTACTTCTTTTTGAACCATTAAAACCATTAACTCTGGCCGGTTTTTACTTTCTAGGAATTTGCGCATTACCGGGGAAACAATATAGTAGGGTAAGTTAGCTACCACTTTATAGGTTCTAGGTTTCAGGTTATAGCGTCTAGGGTTAATTTTCAAGATATCTCCTTGAATAATTTTAATATTTTTAAAATCCTTTATCGTTTCTTTCAAAATTTCAACCATCTGAGGGTCTTTCTCGACCGTAATTACTTTTTTTACTCTTTTGGATAACGCCCGGGTTAAAAAACCTGTTCCTGGGCCAATTTCTAAAATTATATCTTTTAAGTGTAAATGAGCAGCTTTGATAATTTTTCCCAAAACCTTTTTATCAATCAAGAAATTTTGGCCAAGCCTCTTTTTTGGAAAAACTTTATATTTTTTAAGTAGATTTTTAATAGTCTTTTTAGAAAAAAGGTTCATTTATGGTGAGTTTATCGAACCATTGGGCTATTTTACCATAAAAAACTTGTCTGCAGGACTGTGGAAAAACTTCTTGACTTTCTCTCTCAAAGGACTACATTAGGAAAAAGAAGGTCGTTTGGTAAGGAAATCTAACCTTCGCTCAAGTCGTCGTATCCGCGATTTGGGCCATAATATTATTTCTAGTTTTTCCTTAATCCGCCAGCTTTTCGCAATTTTACCCATCATTCAAAGAGTGGCTTGGATTTACCTTAAAAAAACCAGCAAGGGGATAAAGTCAAATTTTAGGGGATCTTCAAGGGACCCCCTCCTTTATTTGGGAGTTTTTGCTGTTTTATTATTTGGATTCTTAATTTTAAAAACTTCTTTTTTCTTCCCAAAGGAAGATTTTTTTTCTTTAACTTCCCAAAAATTATCAAGTCTTGCTACAAAAGGAAATTTATTTATTGATCAGGATAAATTAGAAAAGCCCGAAATGCCACTCCTTAATATAACCCAAAATAATAGTTTAGTGGGTATTTCCTCCCCAGTCCTTATTTCCCCTAAGGTTTTAGGAATCTTAGGAGATTTTGAAGAAAAAAAAGAAATTTTTGAACACATTGTCCAACCCGGTGACAATCTATCGAAAATTTCTGAAAAATTTAACATTTCTTTAAATACTTTGCTTTGGGCTAATGATTTAAATACAAACTCTATTATTAAACCCGGTGAATCGCTCATCATTCTCCCAATTTCTGGGGTTTTGCACCATGTGAAAAAAGGGGAAACCTTAAGTGAAATTGCCAAAAAATATCAGGGAGATGTAGCTGAAATTATTTCCTTTAACGAGATTCCCGGTGAGGATATTTTTGTTGGTGATATTTTGATTATTCCAGATGGCAAACTTCCTCCAAAACCTCGATATTCTCAAAGCGCGATTTCCCAAATTCCTTTAGCAAGTTCTTACTTTATTTTTCCTACCCAAGGTAAAATCAGTCAGGGTCTTCACTGGTACAATGCCGTGGACATTGCTAATGGTTGTGGTAATCCTGTTTATAGTGCAGCTGAGGGAGAAGTTTTAAGCGTCAAATACGGCTACAATTTAGGAGCTGGAAATTATATTAAGATATTGCATACAAACGGGGCCGTCACTTTTTATGGCCATTTAGGAAATATTTTAGTTGCGGCTTCCCAATCTGTGTCTCAGGGTCACATTATTGGTTTAATTGGAGGAAAACCAGGGACTCCAGGGGCTGGCAGATCAACCGGTTGCCATCTCCATTTTGAGGTTCGCGGCGCAAGAAATCCCTTTGGTTAAGTTACCCAGTATTTTTTCTTTGTCATTTTATCTCTTTTCATTTCCAGTTTTTTCCTTTCCTCCCTTGCTATTTTAGCTAAATTTTTCAACTCTAAATCAGTGAGTTGAGAAAGCGCTTTTACTTTTTCCTCAAGATACTCTTTTTTATTTCTTTCGGGTTTCTCTAAAACTTCTCCAAGCAGAATATCTAGAATCTGCCCAACTTTTGGCCCGGAGGGAATTTCTAAAATTTTCATTACATCATTGCCGTTTATTTTAAGCATTTGAACTGAGATTGGGTCTTGCGATACTTTTTCAATCACATATTTTAAATGTCTTAACTTATAAGGTTCAGCTTTAGGCACGCCAGATCCTATGCGATCTGCCATTCGCACTTGTAACAACTCTTCCATATTTTCAGGACCTACTTGTCTCACCAACCTCCTCACTGAACTTTCAGAAACCTCCCCCACATTGTAATAAAAGAGGTGATATCTAACTAATTTAGCAATTTTCTCAATATCTTTTTTTGGAAATTTCAATCGATTCAAAATTTGAGCAGTCATTTTCGCCCCCACAATTTCATGGCCATAAAAAGTGGCATCTGGCCCCTCCCCTTTTTTAACTCTGGGTTTAGCGATATCGTGAAAAAGACTTGCTAATCTCACATATTTATTGAAGCGCTTCTTTGCAGTATATTTCAGTGATAAAAGATTATGTTCATAACAATCGTAAATATGATGTTTGTTTTGAGTGACTTTATATCCTTCCTCCAATTCAGGCAAAATATATTTTAAGAGATGAAGTTTTCTTAAAAGTTCAATACCGTCTGCGGCCCTTTTTGACATGATAATTTTCATTAATTCATCCTGGATTCTCTCTTTGGAGATTACTTTTAACCAAAAGGAATTTTTTTGAATAGCTTTCACCGTTTCTGGTTCAATTTCAAAATCTAAGGAGGTAGCAAATCTCACTGCCCTCAGCATTCTTAGGGCATCTTCATTAAACCTATCTTCGGCCTTGCCTACTGCCCGAATTATTTTATCTTCTAGATCTTTTTGCCCTCCAAAAGGATCAATCACTTTTGGACGTCGCATGTCCAAAACTTCGAGGGCCATGGCATTGATGGTAAAATCTCTCCTGGTCAGGTCTTCCTCAATAGTCTTTGCCCAGCTTACTTTATCTGGATGTCTTTTATCTGAATACTTTTCATCAATTCGGTAAGGAGTAATTTCAACCTCTTTTAATTTCGGGTTTTTAGATCCAGTCAAAACGGTTACGGTCCCGAATTTGTTATTAACAAAACTTCTCAAAAATAACTTTCCAATCTCAGTTGGTTTAGCATTAGTAGTTACATCCCAATCTTCAGGCTCCATTTTCCTTAACAAATCTCGAACACAACCTCCGACAATATAGGCCTCAAAACCAGCTTTTTTTAGTTTTTCTAAAACAAATTTTACCTCCTTTGGTATCCTTGCCCCGTACCAATTTTGCCTCTCTATTGAAGACATAAATAATAAGAAAATAATCTTATTTGATAAAACTCTCGCGACGCCCGGGGCCGAATAGGCCTTTCCGAAGGAGAGGGCGTCGCCGCGAACCCCTATTGCAAAATTTGGTTCGGGGTTCATCACCTTTTATTATAGCTTTAAAATTGATTTTTCCCAATTATTTTGATAAAATAAAGCCCAGTTGCCCTCGTAGTTGAATTGGATACAATATCTGGCTTCGAACCAGAAGATTCCAGGTTCAAATCCTGGCGAGGGCACATGTCAAAAAAGTTTATCTTTATATTTTTCATTATTTTTTTGGGAATTTTCTTATTTCCTCCAGTTTCATCTGCTCAAGGTTTAGTGCCTTGCGGAAACCCTGGGCAACCACCCTGTCAGCTTTGCCATTTCTTTGTAATGCTGGATAGAATTTTGGACTTTATTTTCACTCGTCTTGTCCCAGCAGTTGCTGTCTTGATGCTGATGATTGGAGGAGTGATGTTCTTTTTTGCTGGAGGAAGTCCGCAAACTCTTGGAACAGCGAAATCGATAATTACTTCGGTATTCATTGGTTTAATTATTATCTTTGCTGCCTGGTTAATCATCAATACCTTTTTTCTGATTATTGGAGTAGCTGCTTGGACCGGCCTGGCAGGTGGCTGGTTTACCATAGATTGCCCGATTACCTAATTTACTCAAAAGCTATAAAACTCGCCCCCATAGCTCAATTGGCAGAGCAGGAAGCTCTTAACTTCAAGGTTCCAGGTTCAAATCCTGGTGGGGGCACAGATAAATGATGGGCGCACAAAAGCGGTAATTGAACCGCCTTTTCTTTTAGCAGAAAATAAGTTATAATCAAAAAAAATGCTTACTCCTGAAGAGAAAACCAAAATAATTAAAAAATATAAGCTTCACGAAAAGGATACCGGATCTCCTGAGGTTCAAATTACTCTCTTTACTGAGGAAATTAAAAGATTGATTTTGCATTTGAAAAAAAATCCAAAAGATTTCCATTCAAAAAGGGGCTTATTAAAAATGGTGGCGAAAAGAAAAGGCCTTTTAAATTATTTAAAAGAAGAGAATATCAGGAGATATTATAGTATTTTAAAGAAAATCGGCTTAAAAAAATAACCTTTAAAACCCCCCCCCCAAAAAAAATTAATGGAAAAAAATAGCGGAATGAAGCATAAAGAGCAGAGAGTTTGTGTTTTAATTGACGCCCAGAATCTTTACCATTCGGCAAAAAATCTTTACAAGGCCAAAGTTAGTTTCCGAGAGATTTTGAAATTAGCCGTTAGCCAGAGGAAATTGATTCGAGCTTTCGGTTATGTGGTCAGGACAAAATCCGGAGAAGAAAAACCATTTTTTGAGGCTTTAACGAAGTTGGGAATTGAAACAAGAATCAGAGATTTACAGGAATTTTATGGAGGTCAAAAAAAAGCTGACTGGGATGTGGGGATAGTTATTGATGCCATCAGAACTGCTCCCGGAGTTGATGTGATAGTTTTAGTTTCAGGGGATGGGGATTTCATTCCTTTGGCGGAGTATTTAAAAAACCGAGGGAAAAGAGTAGAGGTCATCGCTTTTGGGAGATCTGCCTCTTCGAAATTAAAAGAAGCTGCTGATGAATTTTTAGATTTGGAGGAAAATCCAGAGAAATACCTTCTGAAAAAATAATTTTATGGAATCTGAAAGTTTTACATTAGAACTTGCTCAAAGAGAGCTAAAAGTTGAAGTTAAAAATTTGGCAGAGAGAGCCAATGCCGACGTTTTGGTTTCTTATGGAGATACTTTGGTTTTGGCTACCTGTGTAATGGCAAAGGAAGAAAAAGGGGGTTTAAGTTTTTTCCCCCTCACTGTTGATTATGAAGAGAGATATTATGCAGCTGGCAAGATTAGGGGCCCCCGCTATATCAGAAGGGAATCTCGACCTTCAGATGAGGCAATTGGCAACGCCAGATTAGTTGACAGATCTATTCGCCCCAGATTCCCAGTAAATTTAAATCGGGAGGTTCAGGTAGTTTTAACTGTTTTATCCTGGGACGAGAGGAATGACCCAGACGTTATTGGATTATTAGCAGCGTCTATCGCCCTTTCAATTTCTGATATTCCCTGGTTAGGGCCCATAGCTTCAGTGAGAATAGGGAGGGTGAATAACACATTTGTTTTGAATCCAACCTATGAAGAACGAGAAAAAGATGGACTGGATCTGGTTTTAGCTGGAGGGAAACAAAATGGAGAATTTTTAATCAATATGATAGAAGGAAACTTTGAGGAAGTTTCAGAAGATGCAATCGTAAAAGCCTTTGAATTTGCAAAAAAGGATCTTGAAAATTTGGTTGATTTTCAAAAAGAGATTGTAAAGAAAATTGGCAAGGAAAAATTGAAGATTACTGATGGTCCCAAAGATTCTGAGTTAGAAAAAGAGATTAAAGAATTCCTGGGAGATAGCGTGGGAAAAGCCCTCTTTCAGAAAGGAGAAAGGATGGAGGAAGTAAACAAGATAAAGAGTGAACTGTCGTATTTTATTGAGGGTAAATACCCAGGACAGGGAAAGACAAAATACGCTGAAAATTTTTTTGAAAAGGAGATTGAGAAAATAATTCACCAAAATGTCATTTTCAATGAGAAAAGACCAGATGGAAGATCCTTAGATGAAATAAGAAAAATTCAGGTTGAAGTTGGGATTTTACCCAGAACCCATGGATCTGCTCTTTTTGTTCGAGGTCAGACCAAATCCTTATCTATTTTAACTTTGGGAACTCCCGGGGACCAGCAATTATTAGAAGGAATGGAAATTGTTGGAAAGAAAAGATTTATGCACCATTATAATTTCCCTCCTTACTCAGTTGGAGAAATAAGACCAATGAGAGGTCCTAGCAGACGCGATATTGGTCATGGAATGCTGGTAGAAAAAGCTCTTTTACCTCTCATTCCAAGTTTTGACCAATTCCCCTATACAATGAGGATTGTATCTGAGATTCTTTCCTCAAACGGTTCCACTTCCATGGCATCTGTTTCTTCTTCGTCCCTCGCCTTAATGGATGCAGGGGTTTCGATCAAAAGACCTGCAGCTGGTATTGCTTTGGGATTGATGTCTTTAAACGAAAATTACAAAATTTTAACTGATATTCAAGGACCAGAAGATTTCCATGGAGATATGGATTTTAAGGTAGCGGGAACCAGAGAGGGAATAACTTCCCTCCAGATGGATGTTAAAATTGAAGGGATCAGTAAAAAAATTTTAAAAGAAACTTTAGAGCAAGGGAAAAAAGCAAGGTTCCAGATTTTGGCGATAATGGAAAAGGTTTTACCGAAAAGCAGAGAAAAACTTTCTCCTTTTGCTCCTCGAATCTTAACTTTGCAGATTAACCCTGAAAAAATCAGGGAGGTAGTTGGCCCTGGGGGGAGGATTATTAATGAAATTATCAGGGAAACTGGGGCGGCAATCGATATTCAGCAAACAGGCCTCATTTTTGTTACTTCTGAATCGGAAGAGGCGGTGAAAAAAGCTATTTCCTGGATAAAACATATTACCAGAGAAATAAAAATGGGAGAGGTTTTTCAGGGAAAAGTTAAAAAAATAGTTGATTTTGGCGCATTTGTGGAGTTACTACCTGGACAAGAGGGATTAATCCACATTTCTCAATTGAGACAGCTAAAAGGAGAAACATTAGAAGAGATAATGAAGGTTGGAAAGATTTTGCCAGTAAAAGTTATTAGTATTGACGAACAAGGGAGAATAAATTTATCATTAGTCAAACCTAAAGTTTAAATAAAAAAATGGTCAATGGGGAGAAAAAAGAATTTTTGAGGCGAGAGGAAATCAGGACAATGGAAAAAGATATTGTAAAGACTCGGGAAGAGGAAGCAAAAAGAGAAAGGGAACGAATTGCGGCTTTAAAAGTAAAAGGAGAAAAAAAGAAAGAAGAAGGAAAGGAAGAGGAGGAAAAAAGAAAGGCGGAAGAAGTTTTAACCAGGGAAGAGGAGGAAAAAAGACTGGCTGAAGAAATTGAAAAAAAATGGGGAGAGGAAAGAGAAAGACGAAAAAGAGAAGAGGAAAGGAGAATTTTAGCGGGGAAAGAGGAAAGAGAAAGTTTGGAGATGGAGGCAATTAACACTGAAAAATTATTAGAAGAAATTCCCTTAAAGAGAAAACCTCTTCAGGATAGAAAGGTAGAGCTCGTTGAGAAAAAAGATCAATTAAAAAAAGAGTTAACTCCGATTTTGGAGGAAGAGAGGAAAATTGAGGAGAAGAAAATGGGAGTTGAGGAAAAAGAACGAAAGGCTACCTCGCCAGATAAGAGAAGGGAAATAGAAAAAGAAAGGTGGAGTGTGGAGAAAAAGAGAGAAGAGATAGAGTCTCGAAAGTGGGAGGTACAGGAAGGAATAGAGGGAATAGATAAAAAAATCAAAAATACAGAATTAAAGCTTCAGGAAGTCTCCAAAGAGGAAGAAAACCTAAAAAAAAGAAAAGAGGAAATTCTACAGAAAGGAAAAGAAATAGCATTGGAGGAAGAAAAAGGGGGATTAGAAAAGGAAATGACAGATCTAATTAGCGAACGAGAGCCTTTAGATAAAAAGTTGGCTGAGCTCTCAGAAAAGAAAAAGGAAATTGAGGAAAATTTAAGCAGGATCTTCAAAGAAGAGAAAGAAGTTGAAGAGGAAATAAGAATAATTGAGGAGCGAGAAAAATTAGCCCCCTCTTTTAAAGAACAGAGGGAAATGGAAAAAGGGAGATGGAAAGTAGAGAAAGATAGAGTGGAGATAGAAAAAACGAGATGGAGTTTAGAAGAGGAGAGAAAGAAAATAAATCTTCAAATAAAAGAAACCAGTTTAGGCCGCCAAAGGCTATTAAATAGAGAAAATCGCATCAAGGTAAAAATAAAAGAAATTGAGAAAATATTAAAAAAAGAAGAGAGAGAAGAGGAAAAGATACCAGTAGCACAAGAAAAAAAAGAAGAAAAAGCTGAGAAGGAAATTCCTGAAGCAGAGCTTATCAAAAAAGCTAGAGAAAGATTAGAGAAATTAAAAATAGAGAAAATAGGGGAGGAAAAAACGTTTAAAGAAGAAAGAGAGGTAGAACAAAGACGTTCGGCTGAGCTCAGTCGAAGCCTTGAAAAAGAAAGATTAGAAAAGGCCAGATTAAAAGACATTCGGCTGAGCTCAGCCGAAGCCTCAGAAGAAAGAAAACCCTCCGCCGCTGAAGCTATGGAGGGCAAGGAGAAAGAAAAAGAGGCCAGAGAAAGATTTATTGAAAGAACCTGGGAGAAAAAAGAGATAGACGCTCCTCTTAAAACTCCAGAAATAGCCTTCCCTCCCCTTCCTAAACGGCCTAGTCTTTTTAAGAAGATTTCAATAAGAATCTTAATCGTTCTGATTTCGATCCTTATCCTTTCGCTTCTTTTTTTCCTTTGGTCAGGTTTTTTCAAAAGAGGAGCTCCTGTTCAAGAAGAAGTAATGCAACTACCAGAAGTTCCTTTGGAAATTCCTAAAATTTCTGAGGTTCCTCCTTCTCTCATTGAAGTTTTAGAAACTAAGACTTTAGAAATTTCTGAAATTTCAGATATCCCCTCGCTTTTTAACTCAGTTTTACAGACTGATCTGGAAGAAGGAGAATTCACTAGGGTTTTATTTAAAAATGTAAATGAAAATAGATTTATTGAGCTTTCTGAATTTTTTGAGGCTTTTGAGGTTAAAGTCCCAGAAGATTTTTATCAGAATATAAGGGAAGATTATACCCTTTTTATTTTTACTCAGCCAGAAGGTAAAAGACCTGGCTTTTTAGTTAAAATTGAAGAGGAAGAGCAATTGAAGAATATTTTGGAATTTTGGGAAGGGACAATGGAAAATGATTTTGAGCACTTATTCTTGATCCTCGGGAAAGAAAAACCAGCTCCTATCTCTTCTTTTAAATCAGCAAGTCAGGAAGGAATTAGTTTTCGCTACCTGACTTTTATCAATGGAGATTTTGGGATTTGTTATTCAGCATCTGGAGAGTATTTTATTTGGAGTAGTTCTTGTCAAAGTTTAATTAAAATAATTGAACAACTTTTTTTAAAATGAAAAAAGAAATCCTTAAAGAGCTAAAAGATAGACTAGAAAAAGAAAAAGAAAATTTAGAAAAAGAACTCGGGAGTTTTGCTAAGAAAGATTTAAAACTGGCTGGGGATTGGAATACAAAATATCCTAAGTTCGGTGGCGGAGTAGGTTCTCAAAGATTGGAGGAAGCAGCAGATGAAGTTGAAGAATACCTTAATTTATTACCGATAGAAGCTAATCTTGAGCTAAGGCTTAAATTTATTAATTCAGCTTTAGAAAAAATTAAAAAAGAGAGATACGGAAAGTGCGAAAAATGCAAAAAAGAAATATCGCTAGAGAGACTAAAGAGCTATCCTGAAGCGCAATCCTGCCTTAAATGCCCGAAATAATACCTCAACAATTATCTGAGTTTAAGCTGGAAGTAATGATTAAAAAATCGCCAAGCCCCAAACCAGAACAAGTACGGTTCGGGGTAAAAAGGCGGTTTTTTGATAGAAATCTATTCAAAATGTCAAATATCTGGTATATTAATAGAGTATGCCTTCAAAAGTCTACTCGGCAGCTATAGTCGGTTTAGAGGCGCAAATTGTAGAAGTGGAAACCGATGTTTCTTATGGCCTTCGTTCTTTTAACATCGTTGGTTTACCAGATAAAGCAGTAGAAGAATCTAAAGAAAGGGTTGCAGCTGCAATAAAAAGTATTGGTTTTCAATCTCCCTATCATCAGCCCTGGCGGGTTTTAGTTAATTTAGCCCCAGCCGATTTAAAAAAAGAAGGTTCCCTTTATGATTTACCCATTGCCCTGGGTTTTTTAATTGCCACCAAGCAGTTAAGATTTAATCCTGAACAGAAAATTTTTCTTGGAGAATTAGGTTTAGATGGAAAATTAAGGCCAGTTAAAGGAGTTCTCTCTTTTGCGATAAAAGCCCAGCAGAAAAATTATCAGGAAATAATTTTACCCAAGGCCAATGCGAAAGAAGCAGCTTTAGTGAAAAATTTGAAAGTAATTGGATCAGATAACATTAAAGAACTGATCTCTTATCTTGAAGGAAAAAAAGAAATTGCTCCTCTAAAAATTAAAATTGAAGATTTTTTTAAAGAACCTGACTATCCAATGGATCTTCGCTGGATTCGAGGCCAGGAGCATGGAAAAAGAGCTTTAGAGATTTCAGCTGCCGGAGCCCATAATCTTTTGATGGTAGGACCGCCTGGGGCAGGGAAAACCCTTCTAGCTAAAGGCCTTCCTTCTATTTTACCTCCTCTTTCTTTTGAAGAAGCTTTGGAAGTTACGAAAATTTATAGTGTGGTTGGACTTTTGCCAAAAGAAAGCCCCCTTATTAACCTCAGACCTTTTCGTTCTCCTCATCATGCTTCTTCTGAAGTAGCTTTAATTGGAGGAGGAAACCCTCCCTCCTCTGGGGAAATAACTTTAGCCCACCGGGGAGTTTTATTTTTAGATGAGTTTCCCGAGTTTCATCGAGATGTTTTAGAGAGTCTTCGTCAGCCGATTGAGGAAGGGGAAATTACTTTATTGAGAGCAAAACATTCTTTAACTTTACCTTGTTCTTTCACCTTGGTGGCAGCTTCAAATCCCTGCCCTTGTGGCTACTTAAATGATCCAGAAAGGGGTTGTAAATGCTTAGGTTCTCAAATTCAGAAGTATCGAAGAAAACTTTCAGGTCCCTTAATTGATCGAATTGACCTTTTCATTGAAGTTCCTCATTTAAAATATGAGAAATTAGTTATGGAAGATAAAGAAAGAGCTAGTCCTCAAATCAGAGAAAGAGTGAATCAGGCCAGAGAAATCCAGAAAGAGAGGTTTAAAAATGAGAAAGCTTTGGTAAATTCGGAAATAACCATTCCCCAAATAAAAAAATACTGTCAAATTGATCAAAAGTCAGAAAATCTTTTACGAAAAGCCGTCAATTCAGGAGAACTTTCAGCGAGGGGGTATCATCGGGTTTTGAAAGTAGCGAGAACCATTGCCGATTTAGACTCCGTAGAAAAAATTTCTTTTGCGCATTTAGCTGAAGCTTTAATGTATAGAGTGAGAGAGGGATAAAATTTTAAGTAAAGGGAGCTTATCAATGTAACGGGCTGTAGTGTAATGGTAGCACGAATTCTTCGGGAGAATTTAGTCCCAGTTCAAATCTGGGCAGCCCGAAAGTTAACTTTGGTGTGGGGGGAGGACGCGGAGATTGCTGGTGCGAATCCGGCTGCACCAATATATTTTCTAATTAAATGCCTCAATTACACAAAGTTTTTTGTAAACTTTGCGGAAATTCTATATATCGAGATACGCGACGCGTCAATGAAAACAATAAACTTGGACATAATTTTTATTGCTCGAGAGAATGCGAAGGTAGATATAAAACAAGAAAACAACAATTAATTTGCGAAAACGTCCTTTGTGGCCAACATTTCATAAGAAGCCAAAAAGCGATTTCTCTTCATAACTATTGTTCCAAATCTTGTGCGGCTAAGGTGAATAATCGGAAATTTCCTAGAAGAGGACCGGGATTTAAGGTTTGTGCAAATACTCTATGTGATAAACGATTTACAAGAGACGCGAAGTATTGTTCTAAAAAATGCAAATCGATGGCGATGAAAAGATATACTGTCCAAGATCTTATAGATATAATAAGGTTAACTGATCATGAATTAAAAAGAGTTCCAGCAAAACGGGAGTTAAAGAATATAGTTGACTCATGCATCCGCTCTTTTGGTTCTTGGAATAACGCTGTTATTGCTGCAGGACTTAAACCAAATCGTTCACATAGTCAACGTATGTATAAACGCGTGAACACAAAAGCGCTAGACGGACATTTATGTGATTCTATTTCTGAAGCTATCATTGACAATTGGCTTACAAATCATAGAATTTTCCACATAAAGAACGTACCGTATCCAGGGACAAATCATAAAGCTGATTGGAGTATCCAGAAAGGCGCGTTTATTGAATATTTTGGTCTTGCGAAAGATAGCCCTCGTTATGATCGCGCTATACAGAAAAAAAGAGACCTCTGTCGTAAGCACAATATTCAGCTCATTGAAATCTATCCCTGGGATCTTTATCCCGAAGTTTGTCTTGATCAAAAATTAAAAAGCGAGTTTAGCAATTTGGGCCTGTAGTTTAGTGGTAGAACACAGCTTTCGCATAGCTGAGATCGTGGGTTCGATTCCCACCGGGTCCACTAACTCTCCAAAATTAAAAAGTAATTTTTAAGATGAGTTTTTCAACTAAAAAATTGGGGGATTTAGGAGAGAGAATTGCTATTGATTATTTAAAAAAGAAGGGTTATCGGATTTTAGCTAAAAATTATGTTCCTCAATTTGCTGATTTAGGTAAAACTGAGATTGATATTATAGCTCAAAAAGAAAAGATTATTACATTTATTGAAGTGAAGACTCTGGCTAGAAATTTAAATTCAACTTTTTTACCTCAAGACAAAGTTGATTTCTTGAAACAAAAAAAGATAATCAAAGCTGCCGAATTCTATCTTTTGGAAAAGAAATTATTTGGTCGCCCGTGGCAAATTGATGTTATTGCTCTCAAAATTGATTCTAATTCCCAAAAAGCCAAAATCTGGCATTTAGAAAATGTTGTCTCTGAATCTTAGTTTTCCCCGATGGCATATATTCCCACTTTTATTATAATAAAATTGTAATATGACCCTTTGGTTTAAAAAAAAGCAAGATGAAAACCAGGAGACTATTGGTTTTGAGCCAGAAGAGCAAAAAACTCCCTTGTTGGGACGGATCCTTTTAATTATTCTGGCTATTGTTTTACTTTACTTTGGCTGGGCTGGCCTTTCTGACTTAGGAGAAATACCAGAAAGACCAGAAAGAATCTCTGATTGCTCTCTGGGTTATTATCGAGAAGGGAGGTTAAATCATATTGAACGATATAAGGGTGACTATTTAAAGTATGATGACAGATTAAAATATGATGATAGGCCTCGAACATATGATGATAGGCCTCGAACACAGGTTTTACGAACTTGTGTTTTTTCACAATATGAAAAAGAAGCCGGGGTGTCCTCAGATTACAAGGATGCCCAACTCATCTGGCAGGAAAAAGACAATTTTTCACGCAGCACCATTGAACCACTTCAGAGACAACTTTCTCAGCTTCAAACCCAGATTTTAAATAAGGAAAAGGAATACAATACCAGCTTAAGAGAAGTTACAGCTGGGCAACCGCCGGTTGGCAAAACCCCAGAAGAGCTGCGTCAAGAATTACAAGCTCTACAAAAACAAGAAAAATCTCTTTCCCAAAACCTTGCGAAACAGCAAGCTACTTTAAACCAGCTCGCGGCGGAATTGAGGGATAAAGAGACCATTCTTGTTAGTAAAATCAACAAAGCCATCGACCTTTACAATAGAAGTTGGGCTGGCTACAAATTTTGGGTATTCTTACTTGAAATGCTCTTTGCCCTGCCATTTTTTGTAGCATCGGTTTGGTTTTATTTCAGACTTCTTCGGAAAAATAGTCCCCATACGATCATTCTTTTACCCGTAGTTTTCGTTGGTGCAATCCTTGTCGCAAGAAATCTTATTATTTATTTCTGGGCTTCATTTTTAGCTGATCTTATTGCAATTATTTTACAGCTAGCTGGGGCTTTATTGATATTCAGAGTCCTCATTTTCTATTTTGGAATGTTTCTTGCGATTGTTGTATTCGGTGGGGCGGTGTATCTTTTGCAAAGGAGAATATACGCGCCTCAAAGAGTAAAATTGCGAAGACTGAAAGCCAAAAGATGTCCTTACTGTGAAACACCGGTTGAGTTTACGAAAAGATTTTGCGCTGGTTGTGGCAGTTCTTTAATTGAGAAGTGTCCATCTTGTGGCCAAGGTAAATTCATCGACTTTAAATTCTGCCCCAATTGCGGCAAGTCATAGTACAAAGTAAAACGAAATAGAGTCTTCTGGGTTCTCATTGCTTCAACTAAAAGAGTTGACAAACTTTTATTGTGGGATTACAATAGTAATTGAAGCTTGGATTCTTAATTTTTGTCCGTTGGAAAACGGACATTATTTTTATAAATCATGGATTTAAAATCTTTTACTTCAGCCATAACCCAGATTGCAGAAGAAAAGGGTATTTCTCCTGAAAGAGTGCGAGATATCATTGAACAGGCAATTTCTGCTGCCTATAAAAAAGATTATGGGAAAAAAGGACAGATGATTAAAGCCAAGTTAGAACCGGACACCGGCCAGGTTAAATTTTGGCAGGTGAAGTTGGTAGTGGAAAAATCAATGATTTTGACTGAAACGGAGCTGGAGGGGAAAAAAGAAAAGGAAAGGGAAATAGAGAAATCCTCCTTCGCCAAGGCTACGGAGGGCAAGGAGAAAATCCGTTTTAATCCAGAGAAACACATTCTCATATCTGATGCCAAGAAAATAAATCCTAAGATTAAAACCAACGAAGAGTTAGAAATCCCTTTGGAGACCCAGGAAGATTATGGTCGAATTGCAGCCCAAACTGCAAAACAAGTAATTTTACAAAGAATCAGAGAAGCAGAGAGAGATACAATTTTTGAAGAATATAAAGCGAAAGAAGGGGAGATAATTTCGGGAATAGTTCAGAGGATTGAAGGGAAAAATGTCTTTTTAGACATTGGAAAAACTCTGGGATTATTATCTAAAGAGGAACAAGTGAGAGGGGAATTTTATCGACCCGGCCAGAGGTTAAAGGTCTATATTTTAAAGGCAGAGAATACTCCTCGGGGACCACTTATTTTTCTCTCTCGGGCCTATCCAAAAATAATTTCCAAACTTTTTGAGTTAGAGGTTCCTGAAATTTCCCAAGACCTGGTTCAAATCAAATCCATTGCGAGAGAACCAGGCTCCAGGTCTAAAATTTCTGTTATATCTACCCAAGAGAGAATTGACCCTATCGGTTCAATGGTTGGTCAGAGGGGGACGAGGGTGATGGCTGTGATTAATGAACTAGGGGGAGAAAAAATAGACATCATCGAATATTCAGAAGAACCAGAAAAATATATTAAAAATTCCCTTTCCCCAGCAAAAATTGAAGAAGTTAAGATTTTACCAAAAAATAAGGCCTTGGTTATTTGTCCTGAAGATCAATTGTCATTGGCCATTGGCAGAGATGGTCAGAATGTGCGGTTAGCTGCAAAACTGACTGGTTGGAAAATAGACGTTAGGGGCCCAGAGAGAGCCGAGGAAGAAAAAGAAACGGAGGTTGTAGAGAAAAAAGAAACTAAAAAGAAAACAAAAAAAGCTAAAAAATAAAATCATTGAGGCTACTAAAATTATGTTGTTTTTACCAATTTTTGTTTCTCTCTTCACCATACTCTTTGCCTTCTTTTTAATACGGATGGTTCAAAAAGCTCCTTCAGGTTCCGGAAAACAAATTGAGATATCTTTAGCTATTCGGGAAGGAGCGCTTACTTATTTGAGAAGGCAATATCTTACTATCTTTCTGGTAGCTATTTTTGTATTTGTAATCCTTTTAATAGGAATTAACTTTAAAACTGCCCTTGGTTTTTTAATCGGAGCCGGATTTTCGGCGATATCAGGTTTCATCGGAATGATGGTTTCCACTCAGGCCAATGTGAAAGTAGTAGAGGCTGCGAAAAGGGGGTTAATTCCCGCTTTTAATTTAGCGTTTCGAGGAGGAGCTATCACTGGGCTTTTGGTAGTTGGACTGGGTTTATTGGCAGTGGCTGGTTTTTATTTTCTAACTCAGGATTTAAAAGCTTTAGTGGCCTTGGGTTTTGGAGGGAGTTTAATTTCAGTTTTTGCTCGATTAGGAGGAGGAATTTACACGAAAGCCGCCGACATTGGGGCAGATTTGGTAGGAAAAATTGAGAAAGGAATTCCAGAAGACGACCCTCGAAATCCCGCCGTCATTGCTGACCAAGTTGGAGATAATGTTGGAGATGTAGCTGGAATGGCAGCTGACCTATTTGAAACATACGCTATCACCTTAATTGCAGCTATGTTGTTGGGGGCGCTGCTTTTTCCTGGAAAGCCAGACGCTATTCTTTTGCCTCTCTTTTTAGCCTCAATTGCTATTTTAGCTTCAGTTATTTCTGTTTTCTTTGTTAAGTTGGGAAAGAAGGAAAATATCATGATGGCTTTGAGTAAGGGTTTAGTAGGGTCAGCTGTGCTATCTGCTATTGGTTTTTATCCTTTCATTAAAAGATCGGCTCCATCTCTTGATCTTCAAACTCTCTCTCTTTATATTCCAGCCCTGATGGGATTGGCAATCGCCGGAGGGATTTTTTTAATCACTTACTACTTTACCTCCAAAAAATTCAAACCTGTGAGATCAATTGCAGAAGCTTCAGAAACAGGGCCTGCCATAAATATTATCACTGGATTGGCAGTGGGAATGAGATCCACTGCCCCCCCAATTATTCTCATTTCCTTTGGAATCTTAATTAGCTTTTGGATGGGGGGAATGTACGGTCTAGGAATTGCTGCCATTGCTATGCTCTCCTTAGCTGGCATAATTATAGCTTTAGATTCTTATGGCCCAATTACGGATAATGCCTCAGGTATTGCTGAAATGGCCAATCTCTCGGAAAAGGTCAGAAAGGTGACCGACCCTTTAGATGCAGCAGGTAATACGACGAAAGCCATAACTAAAGCCTATGCTATTGCTTCAGCTGGTTTAGCTGCTCTCGTCCTTTTTTCTGTCTATCGCCAGGAACTTCAAGGTTTAGGTTTAGAGGCTAAATTTCTCTTAGAAAATCATAAGGTTTTAATTGGTTTATTACTCGGAGGATTATTACCTTACTTTTTTGGCGCTCTCGTAATGGAGGCAGTTTCGAAAACAGCTTCCAAAGTGGTTGAGGAGGTGAGAAGGCAATTTCTTGAAATCAAAGGTTTAATAGAGGGGAAAGCAAAAGCTGAATATGGAAAATGCGTAGATATTGTCACGAAAGCTGCTTTAAAAGAGATGATTCTCCCTGCCCTACTCCCAGTTTTTTTCCCCATATTAGTTGGCTTTATTTTGGGGCCTGAAGCTTTGGGAGGACTTTTAATAGGATCAATTATCACTGGTCTTTTTGTAGCAATTTCAATGACTACAGGAGGAGCAGCCTGGGATAATGCGAAAAAATATATTGAAGAGGGAAATTTAGGAGGGAAAGGTTCTTTTGCCCATCAATCAGCAGTCATTGGAGATACAGTCGGCGATCCTTACAAAGATACGGCAGGTCCAGCTATAAATCCGATGATCAAGGTTTTGAATATCGTAGCTCTGTTAATTGTCGGATTTTTAGTTTAGACATTGGCCGATTTGCATATTCGTAATTTGCCCCGCACCGGAACGAAGTTCGGTGCGGGACTAGTCCCGAACTGAGCTTTGCTCTAGTTCGGGGTAGGAATTTATGAAAACGAAAATTGAAAAATTGCCAAAGTCAGAGATGGAAATCGAGATCGAGATTCCAGTTGAAGAATTGGATATTTTTATTGAAAGAGTTTTCGCCGATTTTAGCAAGAATTTAAAAATTGATGGTTTTCGGGAAGGGAAAATTCCAAAAGAGGTTATTAAGCGAGAGATAGGGGAAGATAAGATTTTCAGAGAAGCTGGCAATATCGCAATAAAAGAAAAATATCTTCAGGTAATTTCGGAAAATAAAATTGAGGCAGTTTCCCCACCCGAGATTAAAATTTTGAAATTGGCCCCGGGCAATCCTCTTATTTTTAAGGCTCGCTTTCCTGTCTTACCCGAAGTTAATTTACCAGATTACAAGAAAGTTGCATCTTCCTGTAAAAAAAGAGAGATTCAAGTCAGAGAGGAAGAAATTGAGGGAACCCTCCTCCAGCTTCAAAAATCTCGAGCAAAATTTAGTCAGGTTGAGAGAGCAGCTAAGGTCGGAGATTTTGTTGAGATTGAATTCAGTTCCTCGCAGATTGAGATGGGGAATCCTCAAAAAGATGGATTTTTGTTAGGTCAGGGCAATTTAATCCCTGGTTTTGAGAAAAAGTTAGAAGGAATGAAAACAGGTGAGGAGAAAGATTTTTCTTTAACATTCCCTGCTAAACACTTTCAACCCCCCACCACTTTTCAGGAAGAAGGGTTTAGTCAAGGAAATAGCACTAAAAGTGGTGGGGGGTTAGCTGGCAAGACTGTTAATTTTAAAGTAAAAATGAAATCTGTTAAAAAAATGGAACTTCCAGAAATCACTGATCAATTTATAAAATCCTTAGGCCAATTTGAAGACCTATCTTCGCTCAAACAAAATATTAGAGAGGGGTTGAAATCGGAAAAGGGAATTTCAGAGCGACAAAGAATGCGAGCGGAGGTTTTAGAAAGAATAAATAAGGAGATTAATTTGGAGATCCCAGATGTCTTGATTGAAGCTGAAAGAAATCGTCAGTTAGACATGCTGAAAAAATATATAGCTTCCCAATTAAAAATTAGCTTTGAAGAATATTTAAAGAGAGTTCAAAAATCAGAAGCGGATGTCAAAAATTCCTTTCAGGCAGAAGAAAGGATTAAAAATTTCCTAATCTTGAGAGAAATTTCCAAAGCCGAAAATATTGAAGTTAGCGAGGAAGAGGTAAAGACTGAAATAAATAAAACATTGAGAAAATTCCCAGACATAGAAAAAGCTAAAAAGGAACTTGACTTGGGGAAATTAAAAAGTTATTATGAAGAAGAAATCAGAAACGAAAAAGTCCTGAAATTACTTGAAAGTTTAATTCAAAAGTAATATGAACTTAATCCCTACTGTTATTGAAAAAACCCAATATGGAGAAAGGGCCTATGATATCTATTCTCGGCTTTTAAAAGATAGAATAATCTTTTTAGCTGGCCCCATTATTGATGTAATGACAAATTCAATTATTGCCCAGATGCTTTTTTTGGCTTCCCAAGATCCAAACAAAGAGATTCAGCTTTATATTAACACCCCCGGGGGATCGGTCACTGCGGGATTAGCAATTTATGACACCATGCAATATGTCAAGTGTCCTATTTCCACAGTCTGTATTGGGTTGGCAGGTTCAATGGGGGCTACCCTATTGGCAGCTGGGGAAAAAGGAAAGAGATTTGCATTACCAAATGCTGAAATTTTACTCCACCAGGTAGCAGGTGGGGTGACCGGTGAGGCAGTGGAAATAGAAATTACTGCGAGGCAAATTGTGAAAATTAAAGATAAACTCAATAGAATTTTAGCTCACCATACCGGCCAACCTATAGAAAAAGTGGAAAAAGACACTGACCGAGATTTTTATTTATCAGCTGAGGAAGCTAAAGAATATAACATTATTGATGAGGTAATTCAACAAAAAGGATAAAAATGAATTAAGAAAAATATTCAAACAGCCCGCGCCAAAAGCGCGGGCTTGTTGTTGACAGCTACCTTTTTTGTTAATATTAACAAAAAAGCAGAAAAGGGTCGGGAAAACTGGGTGTTTTCCCGTATAGGAAAACAGTGAGTGGAGCGAACGCCAGAAACCGAGAGGTTTCTGGGGAGCGAGTCCGAAGCGACCGAGCACATAAACCGTTATGTGCTCGGGAGCGCCAGCCCAAGGCTGGAAAAGGATGAGCGACTTTCTGCTTACTAAAGTAAAATAAGATAATTAAAAATTGTCGTCTTACTATTTTATTATTTTCTTTATTGAGATATGATTAACAAACAATCGAGTCAAAGGTTAATAAAATAAATGAAATTCATCAACCCAGGGGTCTCTTTAGGTAAAAGCTGGAAATTCACTCCTCAGGTTTTGATTTTAATTATCGTGGGGATTGTTGTTATTTTGGGAATCTTCATTTTCATTTTTCTAAAAAAAGAAGCTCCTCAACCAGAAGTTTCTCCTCTACCTCAAGAAAAAACAATGGAGGAGATTCTGAAAGATTTAACTGTTCCTGAAGAAAAAAGAGGGGCTATGGAAGAAGTTCCCCCGGAGGTAATCGAAAGTTTGACTGCTCCTTCTCCAAAAGAACCTCCCCCAGTTCCAGAAGAAATTATGAAAGATTTAACTGTTCCAAAATAAAATAATTAATCTCCGAACTAACAAAATTTTACTATCAGAGATAGTAGAATTCCCCGGTAGTTCGAAAAAATAAAATGACTCAATTTTTTCAAAAACCAAATTACAAAGCAATCACCCTCACATTAGGATTAATCGTCATCAGTTTTCTCTTTGTCTGGTATATTTTTGCCTTCACTGAACCAACTGTGGCTCCGCCTGGTGGAAATGTCCCTGCTCCTTTAAATGTTGGTCCTCTTGGCCAATCAAAAGAGGCAGGATTAATTCTTAATACTGGGGGTGCAACTATAGGATTAATTGTTGACAAGGGCAACGTCGGCATCGGGACGCCGAGTCCGGGTGAAAAATTAGAAGTAAATGGCTCCGTCTTCGTAAACCAAGAAGGAGAAGGTTTTGTGGTTGATGCATTCGGTGCCAAGAGAGTTGGGTTAATGAAATATTCTGGTATTGAGGGAGCATTAACTCACAACAGCGTTACACCATTACGTTTTGGTCGTTACTCTGCTTCTGATATTACAGCTGCTGGTACCTTTACTGAAGAGATGAGAATCGACACCGCAGGCAACGTCGGCATCGGGATGTTGAGTCCTAGCGAGAAACTCAACGTGTTTGGAGGTAATGTTACATTTGAACGAAACGACGCCCCCATGAACCTTTCTATCCTTTCTAACGGATGGGGTGCTTCGGTAATACTTGAAGGTCAAGGTGGAGGAAAGACCTGGACGATGAAAGCCCAGAACTCAAGTGATTTAGCGTTTGTGGATTGGGATGGCGATATTCCGTTTGAGATTTATGGTGATGCCTTTGATAAAACACTAATCGTTAGTGCTCATGGGGGTATCAACATGTTTACGGGTACCGAGAGTGGCCAAAAATTTATCCGTATGGGGGATACCGAAATTATTCCGCCAGGCGTGTCTCCAGATACGATTAACTTATACGTAGCTGATCGTGGCGGTACTGCAGGAAAAGGAGCATTACATATTCAAACAGAGGATGGTACCAGACATGTCTTTGGAGATTTAGTCGGCATCGGGACGACGAGTCCTACAAGTAAGCTGAGTGTTTCTACTGGACGCGGGACTTCCGGAGGAATTACGCTACTTGATTCTGGAGATGCAGATAATATTCGGGCGAAAATACGAACATCAAATAGCGGTCACGGAATACTTGAATTATTTGATGCGGATGAAAATCGAGGCGTTTTTCTCAGAGCATTAGGGACTTCTCAGTTCATAAGCCCGAACTTTCGGGTTGCGGATTTTATAAGCCCTAGTCCTTCATTTTCTATTGTCGGTATTTCCAACACGTCGCTCGGAGGGCGTATGTGGCAATTCCTGAGTTTTGGGGAGACGTCTGGCCATGCGGGTAAATTCTCAATTCAGGACGCTAACGCTGCGGCATATCGACTCACGATCGATACATCAGGTAACGTCGGCATCGGCACGAGGAGCCCCGGCTTTAAATTAGACGTTGCTGGATCAGCTCATGCTTCAAGTTTCCCTGTTTCGTCGGATGTGAGATTCAAGACCAATGTAGCCCAAATTACAAATGCGCTTGAGAAATTAGAAAAGATTAGAGGGGTGTCATTTGATTGGAATGAGCTTTACGCGTCGCTTGACCGCTCTACAGGACATAGAGAGATTGGCGTGATTGCTCAAGAGATAGAAACCGTGTTTCCAGAACTCGTAACCACATGGGGAGATGAAAGCTATAAGGCAGTTGATTATGGCAGACTGACAGCTGTACTCGTTGAAGCAGTAAAAGAATTAAAAGCAGATAATGAAGTATTAAAACAAAGAATTGAGGTATTGGAAGGCAGATAGAGGAAAAGAAATTATAGTATAGCTAGCCAAATCAAAATTATCTTAAAATAACCTGAATCATCGAGGTCTGATCCCGATAATTTAGAAAATGAAAAAATTACATCTTTTAATTATTTTGATAGCTTCTTTAATATTGTTTTTCTCTTCGGGCCGCGCCAAAAGCGCGGGCTTGTTGTTGACAGCTTTTTTATCTGCTAAAGTAAAATAAGATAATTAAAATTGTTGACCGGGTAACTTTATTATCTTTCTCAAAGAATAATAAAGTATCTAGACGACAATAAAAAGAATATGGTAAAATCAAATTACAAAGCAATTGCCCTGGTCTTGGGGCTGATTACCATCAGTTTTCTGTTTGTCTGGTATGTCTTTGCTCAATTCACTGAACCAACAGCAACTCCCCCTGGAGGCAATGTCCCAGCTCCCATTAATGTGGGAAGTGTTACCCAGGGCAGGCTCGGAGATCTCGGCATCGGGACGACGAGTCCATTATCCAGACTGCATATCGATGCCGGAGGAGCAAATCCTACCGCACAAATTGAGAGTACGGGAACTCTTGAATTCGGCCGCGGGTTCGCCAAAGAAGTCAACGCCGGAAAGATCGGGTACAACACCTTTTATACAGGAATCGGCGGTACCGGATCTCTCAACATTGTTGGTGGAGGAACCCTGGGGAGTAATCGGCGAATTGATTTTTGGAATGAAGGGGGTGCAACGTTTCGCGGCAACGTCGGCATCGGGACGACGAGTCCAGGGCACAAGCTCGACGTACGAGGGCAGATGCGAGCAGATCGTTACAACGATAATGTCGCCGGTTGGTACGTGGATTCAGACGTAACTTCGCGGATGAACAACATTGATCTTGCAGGTACTATCTATGCCAACAACTGGTTCCGGAGCAGGGGTGCTACTGGCTGGTACAACCAGACCTATGGGGGCGGCTGGTACATGTCTGACACCACCTGGATTCGGGCGTACAACAGCAAGCGGGTATACACTCCGAGTATTATGCGTGCAGATGGAGGATTCCAGGTAGACGGCAGGCAAGTGATTGATGCCAATGCAAGCTGGCATCGGAGTTACGGAAATGCAGGCTGGTACAACCAAACCTATGGCGGAGGCTGGTATATGACCGACACCACCTGGATTCGGGCGTACAATAACAAATGGGTCTATACTGCCGGCCGAATTCGAGGAGATGGAGGGTTATATGAGGGGGCTAACCGCGTCTGCACTGCCGCAAACGGCGTATGTGATTCGCGGTATACACGGCGTACGTATGTGAAATTCCAATCCTGCTCTAGCACTACCACTGGTTGCCGGGCTTTCTGTAATGCTGCCAGTCACCTTATAACTGGTAGCGGAGGGGGTGCCGGAACAGGCGCCAGATACCTGCGAGTAGTTCAGCCGATTCGCACAACTACGGATTATACCTTCTGCAGCCGAAATGTTTCTGGCGTTAGCTGGCATTGCAATGCTGTGTGCAGTCTCAACTAATTTAAAATTGACATGCTTATGAATCAAGAATCTCCTAAATCATCTCGTACTCCCTTCACTCGTCTTTTATTTGGATTGGGCGTTGTTGTATTGTTCGGCCTTTTCGCTCTGCTGTTCTGGCAGCAGAGTCAGCTTGCAAAGAAGCTTAAGCAAGATGAACTCGGTATTCGAGCGCCGATACCAGCAAGCGAGGTTCCGGCTGGGCCAAACATCAAACTCTCAGTTACTGATTTTGGGGAAAGCGGCCTTGAGCCAACCGTGGATTGGGTAGAACCAGAAGGAACGAGGATTTATAGGGTAGAGCTTTTCACGGTTGACCGCACCCTTGCTGATCCACCCAAAGAAACCATCTTCATCATCACTTCCGAAGGGTCATTGCCGCATCCATGGAAGGTCGGAATCCTGCCTGAGGGAGTTACCATACAACAAGGAGCTCTCACCACAACGTTTACTCCAGATGTGGATTACGGTATTGAGGTGACCGGGAAAGACCAATACGGCGACTTTGCCGAGCGTACTTATTTTGGAATCCAGGGAACTGAATAGCCCCTGATTCCATAACTCTCCTTTAACCCCGTTTAATCGCATTTTTATGAACGATTCTCAAAAACAATCCCCCATCTTCCTTCTGGCATTACTTTTGAGCGGTGTCGCAGTAGTGCTTGCGCTTGTGGCCATTGTTCAAGTGAACAATCTTGCTTCCAGAATTTCTGCCCCCAAAACGGTTCCTGCTGAAGAAATTGCACCAGGCGTGGCGGCTCCTGGAGAAATTTCTGCTCCAGCCATTCCAGGCGAGCCATCCCAGGAAGAGGTGATCCCCATTCCCGAATTTGAGGAACCGCCAGAGCTTCCGCCAGAGGATCCGATTTTGGAAGGTGAACCACCGGTAGAGCTTCCGCCAGAAGGCCCTGTTCCGGAATAAGTCCGCAATCTTCTCCTGAGAATTCTATAAAAATCTATCGAAGTCGGACTTCGATAGTTGAAAATGAAAAAATTTATATTGTTACTATCTCTAATAACACTTTTAGTAATTTCTGGTCCTCTTTTTGTAAAAGAAGTTAAAGCTGGAACTGGAGAGAATATTTCTGGCTGGGCCTGGTCAGAAAATATTGGCTGGGTTAGTTTTAATAGTTTAAATTGCGACGGGGATGGTAATGGATTTTCAGATGGGACCCCAAACTGTCCGCCTGCTGGAACAACTATTGCAAATTACGGAGTAAATGTTGATTTTTTAACTGGTGCTTTTTCTGGCTATGCCTGGTCAGAAAATATCGGTTGGATTACTTTTAATTCTTCAGAGCTTGGAGGTTGCCCTACCCTTCCCTGCGAGGCTCGACTTGCTGTTGATAATACAGTTTCTGGTTGGGCAAGAGCCTGTGCCGTGTTCCTGACGGGCTGCAGCGGCGCTTTAGATCCTAACAGGGGTGGTTGGGAGGGCTGGATAAAATTAAGAGGGCTAACTACTGAAGCTATCCCTACAGAATATGGAGTTTCGCGTAATACAATTCCTGATCCAGATGAATTTGAGGGCTGGGCCTGGTCAGATAATGTCATTAGCTGGATAAGTTTCAATCGACTCAATTGTGATCCTGGCGGAGACGGATCTTCAGATGGAATAGGGGCTTGTCCTCCACTGGGAACACCTATTTCAGATTACAAAGTTTTTATTACGGGCCCAGTAAACCAACCTCCTTCAGCCACTGCCCTCCCTGTTACTGCAGGAGATTATTGTTCTCCTCCCTCTCCCCCTATTTTTCTTAATTGGGCCTATTCAGACCCAGATGATGTTCCTCCAGGTACTGATCCTCAAAGCGCCTATCAGGTTCAAATTGATGATGATTCTAATTTAGATCCAGATCCATTAGATACAACTCCACCGCGGGGATGTCCAAATCCAACCTCCGAAAAAGTTCTCTCTTCGAGCGAAACTTGCGTTCCCATTGGCCTTTCCTTTAACACTACCTATTTTTGGAGGGTAATGGTCTGGGATAGTACTGATACACCTTCTCCTTTTGCAGTTGGACCTTCTTTTGCCACTCTCTCACGTCACCCCTCGCCTAATTTCGCCTGTAATGGTCAGGATGATTGCTCAACAGTTCCAATTTCAGCTGAAGAAATAGTGACTCTTGAAGATACCTCTACTTTCTTTGGCGGTGCTGTATTTTCCTCTCGGCTTTGGGACTTGTCTCTTTCTTCTGGTGTGTTAGAACCAGGTTTCACTATTGCCGACTCCCCCATTGAAGTTACATTTGCAGACGGCGCAGCTCAACCAGTTACGTTAACAGTTACTGATTCTAATGGAAATTCCTGTACGACCACTGAAACTATCAATGTTTCTCTTCCTCTTCCTGAATGGAGGGAAATTGCTC
Organism: Patescibacteria group bacterium; assembly: GCA_018609195.1. Lineage (GTDB taxonomy): Bacteria > Patescibacteriota > Minisyncoccia > Minisyncoccales > RBG-13-36-15 > JAHCSE01. Next base: position 2,113 of record JAHCSE010000003.1, on the reverse strand, counting down.
CCACTGGCTGGATAGAGAAATTATTCGCCGCTCTTTTAAGTCTTTTCCAGGTTTAATTTCGCTAATAATTTATGTAAAGCCCAGCTGAAATTTGGCTGGGCTTTACATTTTAAATTCTTTTTGCTAAGATTAAGTTAGGAAAACTAACTATGAAATTTTGGTTTCTTCAGCGTAATTTCGAAATTACCAGATTTAAATTGAATTCTTGAAAATTTAAGAATTGGGGTTTACATTACGCTGATTTAAAAATAATGAAGAACCAAATTTTTATTCAAAATTATGAGTCAACTTACCCTACTTTTTATAGGGGTAGTTTCCCTTTTTTTAGGATCAATTTTTGGTTATTATGCTCGCCAATCCATTGCCAGAAGAAAATCAGGAACCTTAGAAGAAAAACTTCAAAAGAAAATTTCGAGGGCTAAAGCAGATGCTCAGTCAATTTTAGTTGAGGCTAAAGAAAAGGCCTCCCAAATTTTAGAAAAAAGAAAGCAAGAGATAAATCAAAGACAAAGTGGATTATTGAAAACTGAGCAGCTATTGCTCAAAAGAGAGAATAGTTTAGATAGTAAATTTCAGCTTTTAGAACAAAAGGAAAAAGAATTTCAGGAAAAAGTCCAGAAATTAAAGCAAATTAAAGAGAATTTAGAAGGTTTAAAAGTGAAGACCTTAGAGAAGTTGGAGAACATTTCTCATTTATCTAAAGAAGAGGCTAAAAAAGAACTCCTGGAAAATTTAGAAAGGGAATATCAAAAAGAAGTTTTAGAAAAAATGAGAAAATTGGAGGATCAAGCTAAGGAAAAGTTTGAAAGAAGAACAAGAGAGATAATAGCTTCAGCCATTCAAAAGTTAGCCATTTCCCAGGTCCAAGAGCTAACCACCACCACGGTTTCTCTTCCCTCAGATGAAATCAAAGGAAGAATTATCGGGAAAGAAGGGAGAAATATCAGGACTTTAGAAAAATTGACTGGAGTAGAGATTATTGTTGATGATACTCCAGGGGCAGTGGTTATTTCAGGTTTTGATCCGGTTCGCCGCCAAATTGCCAAAACCGCGCTGGAAAGATTAATTTTTGACGGCAGAATTCAACCTGTCAGAATTGAAGCCGAAGTTTTAAAAGCTGAAACGGAAATTGCAGATAAAATAAAGGAGGCTGGAGAAGAAGCAGTGTATGAGACAGGTTTAATCGGTCTTCACCCAAAATTAATTCAACTTTTGGGAAGATTAAATTTTCGGACAAGTTATGGCCAAAATGTTCTTTTACACTCCCTTGAAGTTTCCTATCTGGCCGAAGCGTTGACTTCAGAAATTGGGGGGAATGCGCAGATCGCAAAAAAGGCAGGATTATTCCACGATATTGGAAAAGCGATTGATCAACAAGTTCAAGGTTCCCATGTAGATATTGGAATGAAAATTTTGGAGAAATTCGGGGTAGAAAAAGAAGTAATTGATGCCATGAAATCCCACCATGAAGAATATCCTTACGAAACCTTAGAATCTGTAATTGTCCAAGTGGCTGATCAAATTTCAGGGGCAAGACCTGGGGCCAGGAAGGATACAGTTGAGAACTATTTAAAAAGACTGGCAGATTTAGAAAACATTGCGAGTTCTTTCCCAGGAATTAATAAAGCCTGGGCTTTGCAGGCAGGAAGAGAATTGAGAATCTTTGTGAAACCAGAAGAAATTGATGATTTAACCAGCAAAAAATTAGCCAAAACGATTGCAAAAAAAATTGAAGAAGAGCTAAAGTACCCTGGGGAAATAAAAGTAACGGTCGTTCGAGAAAACCGAATTGTTGAGTATGCGAGATAAATCCCCTACGAATTATGGATTAATGCGGATACAAAATACGGCTCACGTGAGCCGTATTTTTATTTGAGCGGGTGAAGGGAATTGAACCCTCGTCACGGCCTTGGAAGGGCCGGGTAATACCACTATACGACACCCGCAACTAGTCGGGGCGCCGAGATTCGAACTCGGGCTAAATGCTCCCAAAGCATTCGTGCTACCATTACACCACGCCCCGCCTAATTTTTATATCATTTTATTTTCTCTAAGTCAAAATTTTTCAGGATTATTTTATTGTTTTCTTTTCGCATGTTATAATAAATTTGTG
>JAHCSE010000002.1 GCA_018609195.1 Patescibacteria group bacterium | reverse complement strand
GATTTGGCCGATTCTCGTGATTGCTATTGGGGCAGGATTTTTACTCAAAAAGGGTAGGCATTGCTGGTGTTGTGGTCAGGAACATAAAGAATCTCAATAAACACACGCCTTGGATCCCTTTTGGGCTCAATGAAAATTTTTATCAGCACCATTTTAATTATTCTTTTAGGTTTACTCGGATATTTTTTGTTTACTGGAAAAGGCACAGTGCCAACTGGAGATGTTCAAGAGAGGGGGAAAAGGGAAGCTGTAACAGAAAATGAGCTACCTTCTTTCAAGGATGTAGATTTTTCCAAATTTAACCCTGTTTTTCGTTTTGCCGGAGATATTCCAATAGATTGGGAGGTAACACAAATCCCGGAACTTCAAGCTATTAATATTTATGATTCGTCTGTTTCAAGTGGTGAGAAGTTTTCTCCTGAAGGCATGAGAGAAAAATCTCAGATATACATAAGTAGTTTTGAAGCAAATAGGTTTTTAACTTTAAGCACTGTGGAAGTTATAAGCCAAGACCAAACCGTAATAAGAGGTCATGATGCGGTGCTTTATGAAATTGCTAAAAAATCTGGAGTGCCAGATTTCCTTCGACAACCTGACTGGAGAAATTTCAGACATAAAGCTCTTGATACTCGTTTTACAAAAAATAGTCCGAGCATGTTTTATTCGTTTGCTTATAATCCGAAGTTATCTGAGGAAACGTTTAACAGTTTTATTAATTCCCTAGTATTCCATAATGATAAAGAAAGTTTCAGACCACCGCTCGCAAGAATCAGTGAAAGAGTTATAAAGAAACCATTTGGATTACGAGTTTCTCCTCAAGATTCACCAGTACAGCCGGAATTTTTTACTGGCTATCATACTGCTATTGATTATGAAATATTTGATACTGAGGCAAATACAGATGTTTCCGTTTTTGCTATATGCGGTGGTCAGCTTAGAGTGAGAAGGAAGGCTACTGGATATGGAGGTGTGGCAGTTCAAGATTGTTTAATTGAAGATAGTTTCGTTACGATAATTTATGGCCATCTATTTCTTGACAGCATTGCAAAAGATATAGGTTCTTACTTAGCCCCTGGAGATATCATAGGGAATTTAGGTGCAGAAGGAGAAGAGGCTGGTGGAGGAAGAAAGCATCTTCATTTGGGAATTCATAGAGGAAGTGAGGTGGATATTCGTGGGTATGTGGATATCGAATCAGAACTTGCCAATTGGTTAGATCCAGTGTCAATATTCTGATACCACACACCTTTTATCGTATAACTAGTCTAATTTTATAGTTCGAAAATCGTCCCACCTGGGAAGCTAAGATTTTTCGCCCGAGAGTTGTTACCTCGGGCTTGATTTTTTTAATTTAAGATGGTAGAAAGACTATGGCATTTCTACAAAAAAGGAGGGAAATAAGAGATGGCAAAGAAAAGGGTCATCGTTACCCAGAGGCATGAAGCGCTGGTAATTCACTATATGTTGCTTACCCAAGCAATAACCAGATTGGCTGACAGCTTGTTCCATATAATTAGACTCCATAGAAGAAGGAGATATGGAAGAAGCCGCTTTCAAGGAGATGAGGCAGATGTTCAAGCCGAATTAGCAGATGTCATTTGCCAGGTGAAACAAATCTGTAAAATTCTTGGTTTATCGTTTGAGACAACAGAACAGTTGGGCGATGTGAGAGAGAAAGAAAGACGGGACTTGTTTCTGAAGAAGCATCCTAACGAACCTTGGATATAGGCTAGATGAGCGATATCTCTTATTATAAAAGGGAGCAATAAAGCTCCCTATTTCTTTTACTTAATTCCACGCAAAACAGGTTCTGAGCTATGAAAAAAAATCGCCAAGAAGGCAACCCCGCACAAAAACAAAGCCTAGCACCAGAGCATAGCACGGTGCTGGACCTGTCCCGAACTGAACTTCGTTCTAGTTCGGGGCTTTATACGGGGTAAATTTTTTGATAAAATTAGATATATGAAGAAAGTAATTGTAATTTTAATCTTGCTCTTTGTTGGAGCTGCTGCCCTTTATCTTTTTTATGTCAGGGGTTTTGGAATTAGTCCTCAAGTAGCAGTTCCCCAAACGATTAAGCAGGATGGGGAAGAGAGAACTTACGAATGGAGTATTAAAGCTGCTCTTCCTACGCCTCGCACAGAAGTGACAGCCGCAGTGCTCGAGGATAAAATTTACGTAATTGGTGGGTTTGATGGTTTTGCAAGAACCGCAGCTACGGTAGAGGTATATGACCCAGCAAAAGATTTATGGACAAAGGCGCCAGATCTCCCAGAAGGGCGGCATCATGCAGCTGCTGTTTCTATAGGAAATAAACTCTATGTTATCGGGGGTTTTACTGGATTTAATTTTGAACCTCAGGGAGATGTTTTTGAGTTTGATATTAAGGATCAGCAATGGATAAAGAAGAGTTCTTTACCCTTTCCCAGAGGAGCTGCAGCTGCGACAGTTCTGGAGAATAAAATTTTCATTGTTGGGGGAGTGGGGCCAAAAGGGTTGAGCAGCGATCTTTTTATATATGATACACGGACCGATGAATGGGCAAAAAAGGCAAGCGCTCCAACAAAGCGTGAGCATTTAGCAGCTGCTGCTGTCAATAGTCGCATTTATGTCGGGGGCGGCCGCCAACAAGGATTAGCAAATAATCTAGCTGTTCTTGAAGTGTACGATCCAGAAACCGATACATGGAGAAAGGCACCTCCCCTTCCTACTGCCCGAGGAGGAGTAGCAGGAACAGCATTTAATAACTTCTTTGTGGTTGTGGGAGGTGAGAAGCTGACATCAACGTTTAATACAGTGGAGGCATTTGACCCTGAAACCAATAAATGGATAAGTTTACCAAAACTTCCTACTGCTCGTCACGGACTTTCAGCTGTCACCATCTCAAACAAAATGTATGTGATTGGTGGCGGGAAGCGACCAGGCCTTTCGGTTTCTGGGAGCAATGAGGTTTTAGAAGTCAAATAATAAAATTTTTATACCGAGTTATTATGGGAAAACAGCTTCAAATTAGAGAAGATGTCTGGTTTAGATAAGAGAGGCAGTTTGCCCCTTTTTGGCACTGTAGTATAATTAGAATAAAGTCGAATTGTTTATTCATTAATTTCAACCCCATTACAAGCCAGAACTTATAGAGAGCGATGGCTTGGGGGAGCTACAAAAGAAGTATGTTTAAAAATTTAAAAATTGGGGTGAAATTAATATTAGGTTTTTTGGTTATTATTTTTTTAATAGGCTTGCTTGGAATCATTAACTATTTTGGGCTCAGTAATATTCAGGAAAAAGCCGACCGCATTCCTCCCCAACAGTTAGCTGCCCACTTTTCAATGGTATTAACGATTGAGACCAGATTTCAGGAGGGAGCCCTGCACACCTATATGATGGAACGAGAGAGGGGACGGTCAGGTACAGGCATCAGAGCAGATATAGATGATTCACTCGAAAATAGGTATCCCGAAGCTCTCAATAAGCTTGAAGAATTAACTACGGCGGAAGAAGGCAAACTGCTCTTTGCTCGGACAAGTTCCCTGTATAATAGTTTTGAGAAAGCTGTCAAAGAAATCATACTGCTTATTGAGCAAGATAGAATAGATGAAGCTCATGAGCAAGCATTGAAAGAAGTCACGCCGAAAGGAAAAGAATCCCTTCAAGCTCAAACAGACCTTATACTCTACCACCGAACGCAGTTAACCAATATAAACGCTGCTACGCAAGAGGCGGTGGAGAATGTTACGATAGTCATCTTCGTCATAACCACGCTTGCTATTCTTCTTGGATTGGGTATCGCTGTTTTTGTATCCAGAAATATTTCCAACTCGGTTAGAGAAGCAAGGAGTGTGGCCGTAGAAATTGCCCGGGGCAACATGGATGTGGTGGTGACCCCTCGCTCGAAAGATGAGATTGGGGAACTGATGCAATCCCTTGATAAGATGCGAAGGAGCTTAAAGGTGGTGATGGAGGAATACGAAAAGAAAAGCAAGAAATAATTTTCTTCAAAAAAACAATTACTATATACTTTAACTTTAAGTCGAGAATCAAAAAGGTCGAAAGTCAAAATTAAGAAAAAATTAATACATTATGATAACAATCGCACTCGTTATAGACATTGTAGGCATCTCAATAGGACTTTTTTCGATAGCCACCATCATACGTCTGGGAAGAGCCTTGGGTGGAGGGGGACTTGGTGTAGCGCTTAATTTATTTGTCTGGGGAATAGTTTTCATGATGACAGCCTTTACCTGGACAATTGTGTTTACCAGACTCAAGCTCTTCGTTGCCCCGCCCATTGATGTCCATCACCTTCTCATGACCAGCGGAATGATTCTTTTTGTACTTGCAGCCAGAAAATTCTCTTCTCTTGCTCAACCATAGTTCTCATTTAATCTTTTCTCGCAGAGGAAAATTGGGGAGCGGTAGAAAACTTATATCGTCGATTTTGTACAACTGCAAGCCAAACACAGCCTCAGCCCGGACGATTTTTCTTTCGTTGATCCTGTAAAGACCGAGCAGGCTCTCACCCAGGTACTTGAGAGTATACAAACTCAAGAAGTTGCTCGGATTAAGGTTTGGGATAAAGACGGTCAGATTATTTTCTCTGAAGATAAATCAATTGTGGGCACAGCATTTCCCCAAAACAAAGATTTTCAACAAGCAATCCAGGGGAGGTGGCCGCAGACATAAAAGAGCCCCTCAAACCAGAAAATATATCAGAGAAAGGATGCCGGCAATTAATGGAATTATATGTTCCCATTACCTTTTTTGGCGAGTCTCGACCAACTGGGGTGATTGAGACCTATTACAAGCTCGATAATGTGAATAATCTGATTGCCAAAGCCCAATTTACCATTACTACTTTCATGGTAGGCGTTCTTGTGATTTTATTGTTACTTCTTTGAGTTTTGTTTCGATTCCTGGTTAAAAAACCCCTTCTCGAGGCAAGGAATGTGGCGGTGGAAATTGCCCGAGGCAACATGGATGTGGTGGTAACCCCCCGCTCCAACGATGAAATTGGAGAGTTGGCACGATCAATTGATAAAATACGAAGGAGTCTCAAAGTAGTGATAGAGGAATATGAAAAGAAAACCCGGCGCTAATTTCCTTTATTAGAAAATTGGATGTTGAGGATTATACATCTTTGGCACATATGGCTATTTTTGATAAAATAAAATCTTTCTTTGTCCTCGAAAAAGAAGTAAAGCCCCGTGCCGGAATATCAGCAGTAGACGAATTACTTTTTTATGTTTTAAGTTTGATTAATAGGAAGGATTTGATTTCTGAACAGATTAAGAAATATGAGCAGGTAAAACGCCTACCAAGAGCAGAAAGAGAATTCGCATATATTCCCATTTATTTGGCACTGGAAAAGTTTATTCTTGCTAATAAACCCCTGGTTATTAAAAGAGCATTTACCAAAGGGAGTCTTCGGGAAGAAATCAAAAAGAATATTCAACTGGAAAAACTTGATGAAAAATTCCGGCTTCTTCTCCTTCCTGAAACAGAGCAGGTATTTACGTTATATAATCTAGCCTTAAATTTTCCAATTCAATATATAAGGACTAATTTAGGACCAAAACGTGTTCAGAGTTTTGTTGCCACAGCAATTAAAGGAACTATTCTTGAAAAAACCAGATTTGATGGATTGAGATTTTATTTTGAGTCACTTAGAAAGAGAAAAATTTCTCAAGATGAAATTATCTCAAGCTTTTCCCAACTCTCCTATGCGCTCAGTGACGAAATTCGGATACGTTTGGGTGAAAAAGCCGCAGGCGAGGTTATTGCTAAAACCTATCGGTTTGTTCAAACAACCTACGGTGATGAATTTACTTCTCAGATACTTAAAGTGCTGCCAAGGGTTATACTGGCTAAAGAGGAGCGGATCGTACCGGAAGCAGTAGATATTATCTCCTATGTAGTGGATTTAATTTCAGATAAAGCCAAAATTCAGTCCCAGCTAGTCAAAATTGGAGCAATTAAAGAATTAGCCAAAGAGGAACAAGAGCCTTTCTATGTCAAGATCTATTTTGAATTAGAAAAGGCCTTGATTTCCGAGCAGCCCAATAAATATAGTACGAAAACCTTACGGGAAGCAATAAGAAACGCATTTAAGCTCGAAGAAGCAAGAACCAGGTTGACAATTTTCTTTCTTCGTCCTGAGGTGCAGCAGATAAAACTTATCGAGCTTTTATTGGGGGGGCTGGTGAAAAAATTAGTTCCTCGGATTGGGGTAAGTGAAATTCAAAAAGCTATTGAGAAAACAACAGAAGAAACGCTCTTGAAGGGTATCGTGGTTACGAAGACTGGTATTGATTTTATCAAGGCAGAAAGGATGTTTTTTGAATTACCCGAACAGTGGCTGCGGCTAGTTTTAATAAATGCCCAGGAACTCCTTTCAGTTATTTTCTCAAAAGCGGAGCAAGTTTTAGGAGGGGTAGATTTTAGAGCAGCAGTCGAGGAGGTCTACCAGTCTCTGAAAAGAGAGTTTGGCACTCTGCCTATTTTTTCTGATATGGTTAAGCTTCTTCCCCCAGGAGTTTTGGATATTGAAAAATTGGGCTTAATGACAAGAACCGAGCTCGAGGAAGAGGTAAAAAAGAGAACTGCAGAGCTTGAGGAAGCTTATCGACGCCAGATTGAGCGCGAAAAGGAAATCCGTAGGTTGCGGGAACAATTCGTCTTTATTGCTGCCCATGAGTTAAACTCCCCGGTGAACGCGATTAAGTGGGGGCTGGGTTCGATCCTGGAAGATGAGAAAACCTTTAAGGCCTTACCCGAAAATGTAGCTGCCGTGATTGAGAAGGTCTATACCACCAACGAACGACTTATTAATCTCATTGAGGATCTCCTTGAAATCTCTCGCCTTGAGAAGGGGGTTATAAAAGTTAAAGTAGAGGAGGTGGATCTCCGAAAAGCGATAAAAGAAACCATTCAGGATTTAAGCCATCTTGCTGCAAAAATGAGCGTTGAGATCCGCTGGAAAGACAAGGGAAAACCTCTGCCATTGGTGAGGGCTAACTTGGATCTTGTCAGGGAAATTTTCACCAATCTCTTAAATAATGCCATCAGGTTCAATAAAAAAGGAGGATGGGTTTTCATCTCTTCAGAGAAAACTCAAACGGACCTCATCTTTCATATCCAAGATAGCGGGATTGGGATGACGAAAGAGGAAATGAAAGGTCTCTTTCAGCAGTTCTATCGAGTCGAGAATAGAGAGACTCGAGATATTAAAGGAACTGGTTTGGGTCTTTTCATTGTCAAGCAGATCCTGGAGAGGATGAAGGGGAGAATCTGGGTGGAGTCCAAAAAGGGAGAGGGCTCCGTCTTCAGTTTTTCTCTACCTTTAGCTCTATCTTAAGTTTTATGGACACATTTTTTTTCAAGAATAGCATTCTTATCGGTTTTGAACTTATCTAAAATCAAACTTTTTGTAAGTCAGCTATAATTCTTTCTAAAAATCCAACCTTGCCTCCGCCCCATCTGGGGAGTCTTTCGGAAAACTCAGGACAAACCACTACCCGGGAGTTGTTTTCTCAGGCTTTTTGATAAACTATATGTTAAAATTTAACAAAGGTCGTTATTTTAATAAATGTAAAATTATAATTTTTTAACCTGGAAAAATAAAATGATTTTTGGAATTGCCCTTATCGTAATAGGTTTAGCTTTCCTTCTCCAAAATTTAGGTTTTCTCCCGGCTAATGCTTGGAATGTGATTTGGCCGATTCTCGTGATTGCTATTGGGGCAGGATTTTTACTC
>JAHCSE010000001.1 GCA_018609195.1 Patescibacteria group bacterium | reverse complement strand
GATTTGGCCGATTCTCGTGATTGCTATTGGGGCAGGATTTTTACTCAAAAAGGGTAGGCATTGCTGGTGTTGTGGTCAGGAACATAAAGAATCTCAATAAACACACGCCTTGGATCCCTTTTGGGCTCAATGAAAATTTTTTTAACTTCTCATTACTTACTTTTTATAATCAATATGCTATTATAGAGCAATAAACCCCCCACCACTTTGCACTCGCTTTGCGAACTTTATACAAAAGGCACAAGTGCAAAAGTGGTGGGGGGAAAGGCCGCTTCATTGAAGAAATTAAATGATAAAAATAATATGGAAATTTTATTTTTAATCGGAAGAATTCTCTTTGGGGGATTCTTTATTATGAATGGTTTAAACCATTTCATGAAAAATAAGATGTTAGCTGGGTATGCAGCCTCAAAAGGGGTGCCTGCCTCAAGCCTCCTTGTCTATCTCAGCGGATTATTTATTCTCTTTGGAGGGCTTGGAATCTTACTCGGGGTGTATATTCAATGGGCGGTAGCACTGCTTGTAATTTTTCTATTAGTGGTGTCCTTCAAGATACACAATTTTTGGTCAATAGCAGAACCTGCGGCAAAAATGTCAGATATGGTTAATTTCACGAAAAATATGGCATTACTTGGAGCTGCCTTGACACTACTCGCAGTCCCGACCCCCTGGCCGTTTAGTATATTCTAAGAGGAATCCCGAAGAACAACTTTAAATAGTCCAACATTATTTTTTATGGTTTTAACAAAATCAGAAGTAAAACTTAATTTCGGCGACAAGGCTCCAAGCTTTCATTTAAAAGGCATAGACGGAAAAACATATTCTCTTGATGAATTTTCTGACTCAGATGGCCTTCTCGTAATCTTTATGTGCAATCACTGTCCTTATGTACAAGCAAAAATAGACTCGATAGTCAAATTACATGAAAAGTTCAAGGGTAACATTGCAGTGATAGGGATTAACAGCAACGACCCTGAATATCCTGGAGAAGGGATGGAAAACATGAAAAAATTTGCAAGAGATCGAGGGATTCATTTCCCTTATCTCCTAGATGACACACAGGAAGTTGCCAAAATCTATGGTGCCACCTGTACCCCAGATCCTTTTCTTTTTGATAAAGAAATGAAACTGGTTTTCCATGGCAGAATAGACAATGCCCTTACTTTGGAGGAGGAACCTACCGAGCAGATAATGGAAAACAATATACAAAAAATATTGCAGGGTGAGAAAATAGAAAAGGATTTTGAGCCTTCCATAGGATGTTCTATTAAGTGGAAAGAATAAATTCCGTACTCTCTTTATATTTGCAAAAAATCGCCAAGAAGGCGGTTTTTTGGTATAATTTTTATTAGTTGAGACAATTCATACTATGCCAAAACTAGCGAAAACAAAAACAAAAGAACAGCAAAAAATCAACTGGTTAGAGTGGTCTCTGGGTGTTTTTGAAAAGGCAAAAAAGGAGAAAAAACCTATAATTCTTGATATTTATGGAGTCTGGTGTCATTGGTGTCACCGAATGGATGAAGATACCTATAGCGACCCGGAAGTCATTAGTATCATCAATGAGAGATTTGTACCAGTCCACGTTGATACCGATAAAAGACCTGATATCAATGAAAGGTATAATCAAGGGGGCTGGCCAAGCACGGTCATTTTGGATGATGAGGGGAGAATAATTACAGGTGGCACATATCTCCCACCAACTCAGATGAAAGCTTTGCTTACCCAGATTTCAGAGGCTTATTTGAGAGGGAAAATAAAAGCTGGTCTCGAGCCCTTTGCTCAATTGGAAAAGCCAGCAGAAATGGATATTTCAAAAGCAATCATTCAGGATATTATTGATATTCTTAAATCCCGCTTTGATTTTGAATACGGCGGTTTTGGGGAGCCAAAATTTCCAACGCCTGATGCCTTAAACCTTTTAATACAAAATTACAAAATAACCAAAGATGAAAATCTTTGGAATATGGCAAAAATTATGCTCGATGGAATGGCAGATGGTTTACAAGACAAATTTGAGGGAGGGTTTTTCCGCTATTCGGTAACCAGAGATTGGAAACAACCTCATTATGAAAAGATGTTGGAAGTGAATGCCGGGCTTTTAGAAAATTATATCGATGCCTACCAGATAAGCTCTGACCAAAAATATGAAAAAGTTGCAGAAGGCATTATTGGATTTTTAAATTCAGTCTTATCAAATCAAGAAAGAGGCGGTTTTTATGGAAGCCAAGATGCAGACGGCGAGACTGCTTATTACGGTAAATCTTTAAAAGAGCGTCAAGGACTTCCACAACCCTTTATTGACAAGACAATCTATACAGATTTGAATTGCCAGGCTATCTCTGCTTATTTTAAAGCAGCAACTGTTCTAAAAGAATCTCAGCTTAAGGAATTTGGGCTAAAGACCCTAGATTGGATTATTAAAACCCTAATGCTAAATAATCAGCTGTATCATTATTGGAATTATAAAGATGAAAAAATCTATCTGCCCGGTCTCCTCGATGATCAGGTATTCGTAATAAGAGCAATGATTGATGCTTTTGGGGCTACTCAAAATAAAAAATATTTAGAAAAAGCGGTTTTACTTGCAGATTTTTGCTTAAAAGAACTCCAGGATAAAGAAGGAGGTTTTTTTGACAAATTATCTGGTAGAGAAGATATCGGGATGCTGAAAGTCAGAACCAAGCCTTTTATTAGTAATTCAATAGCAGCTGATTCTTTCATTGTACTTTCTGAACTTACAGGCAAAGAGAGCTATAAAGAAGCTGCTGAAAAGGCGCTGAAATTGTTCATAGAAAGATATAAGGATTACAGTTGGATGGCAGCTCCTTATGCACTTTCGGTTGGGAGATTCTTAAGACTCTATCCATAAAGCAATAACATTCTCTTAATTCAAAATGACAATTTAAATGTTTTTTATTGCTTTCAAAAATCTCTTTCAAGAGAAAATACGACTTCTGATTTCAGCTGGAGGAGTTGCTTTTGCTATTTTACTCATGATGTTTCTGATCGGAATCTATAACGGGATCATAAAGGCATTCAGCGCTTATCCTGAGAGAAATCCTGCCCAAATTATTGTGTCCAGAGAAGGAATTACCGACATGTTTCATGGTGTCTCCATCGTTTCTGAAAAAGATGCGAAAGCTATACAAAATACGCCGGGTATTGATGAAACTGTAGGAATGATACTAATGCCAGCCTTCTATGAAAAAGACGGGAAGAAACAAGACATATTCTTAGTGAGCTACGAACCTCCAAGCTCCCTTGGTGCACCGTGGGATATTGTTGAAGGAAGGGGTATTCAAGAGAAAAATGAAATCGTAATGGATGCGGCATTTGCGAAGAAGAATGCATTAGAACTAGGGGATCGCATCAATCTTGTAGAGAGAGACTTTACGATCAGTGGCTTCAATAAAGGGGGAAGTACTATTTTGGCAACTTTCGCTTTTATTCAACTCGAGGAGGCGCGAGAGATTCTGAAACTTCCTGAGGCCACCAACTTCTTATTTGCTTCTCTGAAAGAAGGGTTTGATCCAGTGGAAGTCAGAGCAGATATTGAAACAAGAACAGAAGGTCTAAGTATTTTGACGAAAGAAGAATTTATCAAAAACAACTTAGCCGAGCTCGAAGAGACCTTCCTGCCGATCATTTATATTATGGTTGCCATTGCGGTAATTGTGGGAATTGCAGTTATTGGGTTGACGGTCTATACCGCTACAATTGAAAAAAGCAAAGAATACGGGATTTTAAAGGCTGTGGGAGTGAAGAACCTACAACTCTATCTCCTCATTTTTCAACAAGCTGGCATCTCTACAATGATAGGATTTTTAGCTGGGATTATTTTATCTTTTGGCGTTGCCTATTTGGTGGGAGAGTATCTCCGAATTATTACTGTAGAGTTTACCGCAGGTACATTCGCAATCGTTTTCGCTTTAACAGTTTTCATGAGTTTTGTTGCTTCTTACATTCCAGTGAGAACAATTGCCCAAATTGATCCAGCCGAGGTTTTTAAATCATGAGTGTACTTGAACTTACATCAATAACAAAACATTATGGTTCAGGCCACACTTTGGTGAGGGCTGTTGATGATGTTTCTCTCAAAGTAGAGAAAGGTGAAATTTTACTGATTATGGGTCCTTCCGGTTCTGGAAAGACTACCTTGATTACTATGGCCGGAGCCTTATTAAAACCAACAGCGGGTTTCATTTTAATTGATGGGATAGAAATTACGAAGCTCAAAGAGGATGTGCTCCCGGATCTCCGCCTTTCGAAAATTGGCTTTGTTTTTCAATCTTTTAACCTCCTCTCAGCTCTCGATGCTTTGGATAACGCTGCAGTTCCTCTTATTGCTTCGGGGAAAAGCTTAAAAAAAGCAAGAGAAAAAGCAAAAGAGACTCTTGTGAAACTAGGACTCAGCGCGAGATTAAATCATTTACCTAAGGATTTAAGCGGTGGAGAGAAACAGCGAGTTTCCATTGCCAGGGCTTTAATAACCAACCCATCGATTATATTGGCTGATGAACCAACAGCGAATCTCGATGCCCAAAATGGTCATGAAGTCATGGAGCTTTTGTGCGCAACTGCGTGCGAAGAAGGAAGGGCGGTGGTCATTGCAAGTCACGACCAGCGCATTCGCGATGTTGCAAAACAAATTCTTTTCATGGAAGATGGGAAGATCATCAAAGAGGAAAAAGGAGGACACGATTCCTGGTGTCCGCATTGTCGGTCCGCCTAAACGTTTTTTAGTACATTAGATTAAAATAAAGGTATGACAAGCGAACAAAAAAACATTTCTTGAAAAAATGGAAATAGAAGAAAATAAAACTGTTGTCTTGGTGACTGGGGATGATCGGAGGGAACTGGTGAGATCAGCCCTAAGCACTTTAGGAGAAGATTTTACCGATAGAATAAAAAAAGCGAAACAGATTTTTATCCATCCTAATTTTGTTTCCTCTCAGAGACCAGCTGCTTGCACTCATATTGAGGCAGTGCGAGGAGTGCTGGATCATATATCCCTATTGCGGGGGGAGGAGATTTTGATCGGGGATGCCAGCTACCACGATACGAAAAAAGCCTTTGAGATATTCAATTATCAATCTTTAAAGAGATCTGGCAACATTAAATTCATCGATTTAAATGATGATGAAACGGTTGAAGGTTATACCTATACCGCCGATTTGAAAAAACGGCCATTGGGTTTTTCAAAGACCGTAGCTCAATCTGATATGAATATTGTGGTGGTACCAGCTAAAATGCATAGTTACTACATCGTTTCCCTTTCGATTAAAACTCATATCATTGGGTCTCACGTGGTCCCAGCTTCTATTTTTGGTATCCATGCTAGTTGGCCCTGGTTTCACACCGGTTATAAACCAGCTCATATGAGCATGGCTGGCCTTTATGCTGAACACCCAGCTCAACTTGCAATTATTGATGGTACTCAAGCGATGGCTGGGAATGGTCCTATTGATGGAGAAGAGGTGAATCTCAGATGGTTAATCGCTTCTTTCAATCCAGTAACTGCAGATGCTTTAGCTGCTTATCTTATGGGTCTTTTACCAAGTGATATCGGTTATCTTTATTTTTTAGAGGAAAAGGGTTTTGGTCCTATCGAGCCGGGGAAAATGGAAATTATTGGGTCAGATCCTGAAACTTTACGTCAAGAACTCGAGAGGCCAGATTCTTACCCAGGTATTCTCGAATGGCATTAAGTAAAAATATGGTAACTGAATAGTTATGCTGAGAATTTTTTTTATTTCGGTTTCAATACTTTTAATTGCTGTCTTAGGATATGCCGCATTTCTTTGGTTCTCTTTAGTAGAGCTGCAGGAGCCAAAGATACCAGAGACTGTTGTTCTAAAGGAGGAAATATCGCTTGAGGAGCAGGAAATTCCTGAAATTTCAGTCATTGCTAAGAATCTTAAGATTCCCTGGGCTATTGCCTTTCTTCCAGATGACAACATTCTGGTTACGGAACGGCCCGGAAGATTACGATTTGTTGACAAAGTTTCAGGGCTGACGTCTGAGCCTATTGCAATTCTCAGCGATGTTTTCCTAATCGGAGAAGGTGGACTTCTTGGATTAGCTCTCCATCCAGATTTTAGAGAAAACAGTTTCCTTTATCTTTATTACACTTATCAAGATGGAGGAAGAATTTTCAATAAAGTTGTGCGATACCTGCTGGTGGAGAGAAAACTTATTGATCCGAAGGTGATTATCGAGAGTATTCCTGGATCAGGAAATCACAATGGAGGAAGGATAAAATTTGGTCCAGATGGCTTTCTCTATATCACAACCGGCGATGCTCAAAATCCAAATCTTGCCCAGGATATCAGCTCCTTAGCTGGAAAGATTCTTCGAGTTGCTGATGATGGCTCTTTTCCGGAAGGTAACCCTTTTCCAGGTTCTCCCGTGTATTCTTTTGGTCATCGAAATCCCCAGGGTTTGGCCTGGGATGAGAAAAGGCGGCTTTTTGAAACAGAACACGGGGCAAGAGGAAAAGATGAATTGAATCTGGTGGAACCAGGAAAAAATTATGGATGGCCCATTATTCAGGGAGCAGAGGCGAAAGACGGCATGGAAAGCCCAATGTTACAATCAGGAACAGATATCTGGGCACCAGCAGGGACAGCCTGGCTTAATAATTCTGTCTTTTTTGGTGGCCTCCGCGGGAAAGCCCTCTTTGAAGCAGAAATCAAAGATGGAGAATTGACACTTGTGAAGCACTTTTCTGGTCAGTTTGGAAGGTTGCGCGATGTGGCTGTTGGACCAGATGGTGCCCTCTACATCACCACGAGCAACCGCGATGGCAGAGGTTTCTCCAGAGCAGGAGATGATAAAATTTTGCGTATTCGCCCACCTCAATAAAATTTGCAAAAAATTTTTCTTCTGATAATATAAATTTACGCACATTAAAAACTTTTTCAGAGGAGGAAAGAACAATGAGGATCGATTTGTTTAATGGACAGAGCTACATCGAATTAGTGGATTTTGCAGCAATGGGAAACAGAAGAGGAAAATATCGCGGCGACTGGGCAGTAGTAGATGGAGCCAGAGTTTCCTTTGGAAGAAAAGCTTCTGAATTTCCTTTTGAGAGAAACAGGAAATTAGCTCAGGACATATGGGATGCTTCAGATGCCTCTCCCATTTCGCAGTTTATCGTGCAATTTAGAGTGAGAATGCCAATTCACATTGCTCTTGAATGGTTTCTCTTTCCTTTCGCTGAATATAATGAAATCTCTGGCAGGTATACAAAAGTGATATCAGAAATGGAGCGGTGTTTTGTTCCTCCCGATTTTCCAGATGATCTAGCTGGGTTCCTCAGATCAGATTTCGAGCAAAGTCAGAGAATGTATAAAAGCCTTTATGATCCCCGCAAATTTGAAGCAGGGGAAAAGCAGGTAGCAAAAGAATTAGCTCGGGCTGTTCTTCTTTACAGCTTTTCCACCGAATTTATTTTTGCGGTGAGCCTGAGAAAACTTGCCCACTTTATGATGTTTTTTGGAGCAAATCCAAACTTTACGGAAATCAATGAAGCATTTCTGGTTTTTATCAGGGAATACGCCCCCATATTCGCAGGAAGATTTGAGCCTTATTGGAGCAAAATAACTGCACAAAAATCCTCATTGGCAGAACCGTCAGAAATTATGTTTGCCTGTGAGGAAACAGGAATCCTTGATGATAACTTCTCAGCTCTCAAATTGCTGAAAGTGATAGGTTCTGATAAAGAGCTTGCTCAAACCATACGTTTTTCCCGCGGATATCAAGGTTCAACTGAAGAGGTGATCAGGAAATTATTAAGAGGGTGCAGGAGAGATGATCTTCCTCCTGAACTTTCTGAAATCGGTTTGAGATTAGCTATTCGCTGCCCGGTATATGTTTTCCGGCAGATGTATCGCCACAAACGGGCTGCGTGGTACGGACTCAGGGAAATTACTGACCACTTTTATATTCCCCAACAATGGAGAGCACAGACCAAAGGATCGAGATATGTCTTCGAACAATTTAATCAGAGAGAGAACACCGCGTTAACCCAAGCTTTTAACGAATATGTGGAAGAGCGGAGAAACCGCTATGGAGAATTTTTACTAAAGGGGATACCTCCAAAGTACGCTGAACGATTCCTTCCTTACTGTTTTTATGTTCAAGTTTTGCGCAACAGCGATGGAATAGAGCTCTTTAACTTTCTCAACCTGCGCTGTGATTGGCATGCCCAAGAGGAACACCGCCGGTATGCTATGAAAATCGCCGAAATTTTTGCCGAGCAATTCCCAATTTTATTCCAAACTTGGTATAAAGAGTATTGGACAGGGGAAAGTGATGCAATTGATTCTCTCTACAAGTAATTGGCCAGTATTTCAAAGACCCGTTTCGGGTCTTTTTTGTTTGTGAATAAAATGCGGTATAAGAACATAGACCTCGCTAACGCTCGGCACCATGTTCTTTAGACACCCACGGTTTCTAACGTTTTCAGTCTTCGCTTCGCTCACCTGAAAGCCTGTTTTCCTATACGGGAGGATACCCAATCCTCCCGACCCCTCCTGTGTTGTATCGGAATTAAAATTCCAATACAATAAAAGAGAATGAACGCTAAAGAGGATAAAAAATTTCAAGAGAGAAAAGAAAGAATTTTAAAAATTGTGAAAGAGTTAAAAAGATTATTTCCTAAAACAAAAATTGCTTTACATTATAAAAACAATTGGGCGCTGCTGGTAACTGTAGTTTTGTCTGCCCAAACGACTGATAAAAAAGTTAATGAGGTTACGAAAAGTCTTTTTCAAAAATACAAAACTCTTGATAATTATGCAAAAGCTAATTTGAAAGAATTTGAAGCAGATATCAGAGAAATAGGACTTTATAAAACGAAAGCAAAAAATATACTTTCAACTGCCAAAATTATTAAAGAAAAGTACAAAGGAAAGATTCCAAAAAGTATGGAGGAATTAACTCAGCTTCCTGGAATTGGCAGAAAGACTGCAAACATTGTCTTAGGTAATGTTTACGGAATAGTAGAGGGGATAGCTGTTGATACACATGTAAGGCGCCTTTCCTTAAAATTTGATTTAACCGACTCAAAAAATCCAGATAAGATCGAAAAAGATCTCATGAGAATTTTACCAAAAAAAGAATGGTCCGATTTTACCTATCGGATGATTGACTATGGAAGAAAAATTTGTCCTGCGAGATCGCACGATTGTAAATCTCACCCTCTCACAAAAATCTATCCTCCTGCTGCCAATCGTTGGTTTACATCACGTTAATTTTATGACTCAAGTAATTTGGATTTTAGTCAATTGCAATAGTATAAAAGAAGCAAAATTCATAGGGGAGAAAATATTAAAAAAGAGGTCCTCAGTTTGTTTTGATATCATTCCCCGGCACTTGGCTGTTTACTATTGGCCCCCAAAAAGTGGAAAGATTGAGAAAGCGAAAGGGGCCACTTTAATTATTGAAACCTTCAAAGAGAAATATAATTTGGTGGCAAAGGAAGTAAAAAGACTTCATTCAGACAAGCTTCCCTTTATTGGGTTTATTGAAATTAAAGGCATGAACAAAGATTATATCAATTGGATAAAAGGAGAATTAAAATAGCCTCTAGTTTCGCATCGTAGAGGAGCAGACTTTGTATAAATAAATCCGAGCAGCCAGATTTAAACCAGCCGATGCCCTAAGATATGAATGATTTTGGCAGATTTAAAATATTATGATTATAATTTTTTCTGGAATTCCCGGCGTGGGAAAATCGACTATTGCTCGGCTTTTGGCCAGAAAACTCCAAAAGCTCGGGACTGTAAAGCTTTTCTCCTCTGATAAAATTTCAGGCAGAATCTACGAAAAAATTGGGAAAATTGTTAAGGAGAATAAAAACAAGGTAGATTTTCTTTTAATTGATGCCACTTTTTATAAAAGAAAGTGGCAAAATATGGTGTACAAATTAGTAAATTCAAAGAAAGCTTTAACTATTTATCTTTATTGCTCTTTAGAAACTTGTCTCAAAAGAAATAAAGAAAGGAAGCCAAGCCTTCCAGATAAAGTTATTCACATTTTAAACCGAGAAATGGAAAAACCTTTAAAACCTGATCTTTCTATAAATACAGATAAAATTAGACCAAGGGAGGCTATTTCAAAAATCCTTGCCCACCCAAATTTTTTGAAAAAAAACTTAGGCGGGCTTGCCAAGATTAAAAATACTTGGTAAAGTTGATATGAGATAAAAATCCCCCACCACTTTTGGATATATTCATGGACTCATTCGCGAAGCGAATCAAAAAGTGGTGGGGGAAAAGGTCGGATTATACTTTATTCAAATAAATCTATGAGAGGAGAAAAATTATATTTACCAGTCTCAATAATTGTAGGTGCTTTACTGATTGTTGGAGCTTTGATTTATACAAAAAGCCCTCAACAATCCACTGGATTAACTCAAAAATCGCAGGCTGATATTTCTCAAACAGAGTCTCAAAAAGGAAGTCCAGGAGGAACGCTTACTATTTCCGAGAAAGATCATATCCGAGGAGATTTTGAGGCCCCCGTAACTATTGTTGAATATTCTGATCTTGAGTGTCCATTTTGCGATAGACTTCATCCCACTCTGAAGCAGATTTTGGCAGAGTATTCCGGTCAAGTCCGTTGGGTGTACAAGCACTTTCCTTTAGACCAAATTCATCCTCAGGCAACCCCTGCAGCTGAAGCATCCGAGTGCGTCTGGGAACAAACGGGAAATGATGGATTTTGGCAGTTTGTAGATGGCGCATTTGAAAATCAATCCAGATTGGGAAAAGCACTTTATCAAGAATTAGCAGGAAATCTCGGGCTTAATATAGATCAGTTTAATAGTTGTTTTTCTTCCAGAAAATACAAAGATAAGGTAGCCGCTGATTATCAAGAGGGGATAAAGACAGGAGTAAGAGGGACTCCGGGAAGTTTTGTAAATGGGCGATCCATTCCTGGAGCAGTTCCTTACTCAACCTTCAAGGCCGCAGTAGATCAGGCATTGGCTGATCTGAAATAAAAGGATCCGGTTTTACTTAAAGGAAAATGGAGGAATTAGAGAAAAACAAGGTTCTCGTTGAGGATCAACAACTGACAAAAAAAGAGCGTCGACTTCTCAAAAGAAAACTTAGACAAAAAGAACAAGAGGGGGGAAGACGGAGACTGCGATTTAAAAAGACACTAAATTTAAGCTTAATTGTCTTGGTGATAGGAGGAGGAATTTTTGGTTTAGGATGGTTTTTAACCAGCAGTCCTGATTTACCTCCAACGACACTCCTTAATCATTCAGAAGCAATACCCCCAGCTCACATTCTTTCGCAACCTATACCAGAAGTCATCCAAAAACACATGTTAGAGCATGCCGATGGCAGAGGCAAACCAGGAGTTATCATTCAATACAACTGTGATAAGTTTAAGTGTAAATTAGGTTTAATAGAAAAGATCACAGCTTTAGTAAAACAATACCCAGACAATGTTTATTTAGCTCCCAATAATTATGATGGGAAAATTATCTTAACCAAGCTTAACAAAAGAGAAATTTTAGATGGTTTTGATGAAGATAAAATAAAAGAATTTATTGAAAGGTAGGGAATATATGGATAAAGTAACGTGGGGTATTATTATTGCAGCGGTGGCGTTTGCAGTCATTGTGGGTGGATATTTTATTTTAAAAGGAGGTTATCAAGCCCCAACTCCAACTCCAACCGGGCCTCTAGCACCAGAAAAAGTCGCCCCAGGAGAACAAATTCCTAGTCCACCCGAGGAGGTGTCTCTCCCAGATGAAGAAGAGGCAATCGCTCCAGCACTGACAGAAGAACAGATGATTACACCCGAACCAACCCCAGAACCAGAGTCTGAACCTGAACCTATGCAAGAACCTACTCCAGAGCCTGAGCCAACCCCTGAACCTGAACCTACTCCTGAGCCACTTCCAACTAAAGAGATTTCAATGACGGCACGCAACTTTGCGTTTATTCCAAATTCAGCAACGGTTCAAAAAGGACAAGAACTTAAGATTAACTTTTCCATCTCTGGCACCCATACTTTTACTATCGATGAACTAGGAGTTAACTACTCACTATCTGGTGGTTACTATGGTACTGGATCGAAAACTGTCTCTTTCATACCCGATAAGCTAGGTACCTTTGAGTATTATTGTGCTATCCCTGGTCACCGCGCCAATGGAATGCTGGGTTCCTTAAAGGTCGAATAATTAATTAACTTCAAAAAAATATGCCAAATATAGGTTGGGTAATTTTAGCAATAATTGTCTTGATTATTTTAACCTCCATTAAGCAGATTAATCAGTATCAAAAGGGAGTTAAGTTTATGCTGGGTAAGTATATCGGTTTGATGGAACCTGGCTGGAGAATAGTTTTGCCTATTGTTCAGTTTTATCGAAAAATAGATTTAAGAGTAAAGGCGGTAGATGTACCAGATCAGGAGGCAATTACCAAGGATAATATCTCAGTTAGGGTTAATGCTGTTATCTATTATAAAGTCCAAGAAGCTGATAAGGCAGTTTTGGAAGTAGAGGATTTTTTCTTTGCCATTTCTCAGTTAGCCCAAACAACAATGCGAAATGCCGTAGGTCAAGTAGATTTAGATGGCCTCCTTTCTCAAAGAGACAGGGTTTCAGAAAACATAAGAAGCATTATAGATAAGGCTACCGATCCTTGGGGAATTAAAGTTCTCAATGTGGAATTAAAAGATATAACTTTACCAGAAGGAATGAAGAGGGTAATTGGAAAGCAAGCTGAAGCAGAAAGGGAAAAAAGAGCAATAATTATTAAGGCCGCAGGAGAAGTAATTGCCTCCGGTAATCTGGCAAAAGCTGCCCGGACTCTATCTGAGGCTAAGGGAGCCCTTCATTTAAGAACTCTTCAATCAATCAATGATATAAGCTCTGATAAATCAAATACGATTATTTTTGCTGTGCCTTTGGAAATTCTTAGAGCCTTTGAAAGATTTGGCAAAAAATTACCAGAAGAGAACAAGAACGAGGGAAATGAAAAATAGGAGACCCTATTGAACAATAAATGGCCTGTAAGATTAAGCCCCGAAGGAGAAGCTTCGCTTCCCTACGGGGCAGGCAGGCCTAAACGTAAATTTATTAGATACATTCTATGAATATGAAATGGTCACCAATTTTACACCACGTTGCCATGATTTCTGGAATTTTAGGCATATTATCGCTCTTTGGCGCTTGGATTGTGAGAACGTATGGCACTTTTCTTGGATTGTCTCAAGGAGATTTTTACAATGACGCAATAACATTATTACTTGTTTCCATTGCCTTTGGTGTAGGGACGCTCATCCACCGTGATCAAGAGCGAAAATAACAACCATGACTCCACATGCCCTTCTTTTCACACTCGCCGCCATAGGTATTTCAGAGACAGTTTATTTAATTCGTAAAAGAATAGCAAAAGAGGAACCTGTCTGTATTTTCGGCGAGGAGTGCTATGAAGTCTTGGGAAGTAAGTACAATAAAATTATTGGTATTCATAATGAAGTTTTGGGATTTACATTTTATGTTTTAATTTCCCTTTTCACTGCTTTTTTGATAATTGGGGTTGAACCACTGATCTTTTGGGATATGTTGGTAAAGATTCTTATTGGAGCTGGAGTAGTTATATCAATCATTTTGACCTATCTTCAATGGCGGGTTATCAAAGCTTGGTGTTTTTGGTGTGTACTGTCTGCCTTTACCGTTTTTGCTATGGGACTTATTGTATTAATTAGCGAGCTTATAATTTGAAGCGAAACGAAAATTATACGGTCTTTATCGAAGATAAAGTTCATATTCTTTAAAATCTAGTATTATTTATGAAATCAAGTGCATTTCACATATTACGAGTGGGAATGGCCATTACTTTCTTGTGGATTGGCATTCTCATTTTACGGGACCCAGTAGGGTGGGGAGGCTACGTGCAACCCTGGGCAGCTAATCTTTTACCAATCTCCTTAAAAGGAGTAATGATTGGAACAGCCCTTTTTGATATTATTATTGGTGCTTTGCTTTTAATAGATTACTTCACTTGGTTAGCAGCACTTCTTGGAGCTTTGCACTTAGTCACCGTTCTTACAGTCTCTGGTATTAATACAATTACAGTTCGCGATATTGGATTATTTACTGCAGCCTTGGCTTTAGCGATTAGTGCCTGGCCAGAAAATTTTAGATTTTGGAGAAGAAGTAATGAATAATTTACTTTTGCTTTTTATATAAGTGATTTATGCCAAAAGTTATTACTCAAAACAATAAAACGTATTACCAGTGCAGAGAGTGCGGTTTTACTTATAGAGAAAAAGAGTGGGCAGAGAAATGCGAGGCTTGGTGCTTGGAACACAAAAGCTGTAACCTTGAGATTACCGAGCACGCTGTGAAAGAACCTGCTTTCCTTGAGAAGTCAGAGAGCTAAAGAAATAGGGAGCAACAGGGTAGGCTGAAATCTTAATCAATCGTCGAGAAGGCGGTTTTTTATATCTCTATACAAAACAAAACAATGAGAACTCTTGTGGAAAAATACACTTGACATAAGTTTCATATGAAATATAATTCATACTATGAAGAGAATTATTCGCGAACCATATAAAATCTTTTTTGAAACCCTGGGGAATAAAACAAGGTGGGATATTATCCATTTGCTTCGAAAAGGAAAGCTAAATGTAACTGCTATTGCCAAGAAACTTGGCTATGAGCAAAGTCTTGTCTCGCATCACTTAGGACGGCTTCAAAAATGTGGTTTTGTAAGCATGGAAAGAAATGGAAAAGAACGCATTTATACTCTAAACAAAGAAACAACAAAGCCGCTTCTTGGGTTAATGGATAAGCATATTAACAAATTCTGCAAAAAGCTATGTCGTTAAAAGATTGGAGCAAGCTCATTTTTCTTTTTTTTATTATTTTTGTTTTGGTAGCAGGCGGGTATGGGTTATTTATCTGGTTTGTTATCAACATAATGAAGGGAGGTGCTGCTTTTGGGTTACTATTTGTTGCGGTAGTTGCAGGAGTGGCAAGTTTCTTTAACCCTTGTGCTTTTCCATTGCTTCCTGCCTACTTTGCTCAATACTACACAACAAAAGAAGGTGAAAGTAAAAAGTCAGCAACGAAACTACTCCTCTCTGGATTAGCAGCAGCATTAGGTCTTATCACCTTTAATCTTTTACTCGGTATTGGCATTGGTATTTTAGGAGCTGGTTTTGGGAAATCATTAGGGCTTGCAGGAGAAAACCCAAGCATACCAGTAAGATGGCTGCGTGGCATTGTAGGAGTGTTTCTTCTGTATCTTGGTTTTAGCCACGCCACAGGGAGAGGGAATCCTTTTGGGAGATTAGGGCATTTATGGCATCCGAAATCATTGCCGGAAGAAAAACAAGCGGGATTTGGAAAACTCTATGGCTATGGTTTTGGCTATCCACTACTTGGTATCGGTTGTGGAGGCCCAATCATGGGTGGGCTCATTGTATTTGCACTATCTCAAGGTGGCTTCTCAGATGCGTTTCTGGCTTTTGTGGTTTATTCATTAGTAATGGCACTTCTGATGATTGTTGTATCACTGCTCATTGCTTTTTCCAAAGAAACTTTACTCCAAAGTCTTCGCCAATCAACCGTTGCTATCAAAAGAGTAAGCGGCGTTCTACTTCTTATTGTCGGAATTTTCCTTATTCTTTCTTCTGTTTTCATCACTCCATTTACAAAAATTCTTTTTCCTTAATTTTATGATTAAGTCAAAAATAGTAACTTATAGCATTTGGATATTGGCAGCACTTACTATTTTTGTGGTTGCCAGTATCTTTGGCTGGAAAGTTCTGTATGGGATTATTATTCCCCAGACAAGCAATCTTGCTGCCTTTAGCACGCTTGGTATTTTGGGCTTTGCTTTCATTGCCGGGCTTATTGTGAATTTTGGACCCTGTTCCTTAGGAGTGCTTCCGGCTTATATGTCTTTTTATCTTGGAATGGACGAGGGAGAAGAAAAACACTCGCCAATTAAAAGAAGTATCAAGCTTGGCATTATTGCCTCACTCGGTGTATTCAGCTTCTTTATTGTCCTTGGTTTACTTTTTGCGACTATCGGGACATTTCTGGCTTCCTATGCTAGCCAATTGAAATTTGCCGTTGCAATTCTCATTTTGTTTATCGGCATTGCTTTTTTGCGTGGCAAATCTATCAATATTAATTTTCTTTCTTCCTTCAGAGATAAAGTTAATAAAATGAGTCGTGGGCGTTCACAAAGCGTTAATCTTTTTGGCTTTGGCATTGTATATGGGGCTGGAGGATTGATGTGTTTCTTGCCCATCTTTTTACCATTGGTATTCTTCCCTCTTGTGGGTGGAGAATTTTTAGTCAGTATTTCAAGCTTTCTGATTTTTAGTCTTGCTCAAGCATTATTTCTTATTGCAGTTACCGTATTTATCGGGCAGGGAAAGCACACGTTTTTCAAAACAATGATTGGAAAAACAGAAACAATGAAAAAGGTCGCAGGCGGAATATTAGTCTTAACAAGTATGTGGATGTTTGCTATATTCTTTATATGGGGAATGTAGTAATCTTTCTAACGTTTGTAGAAAAATAATTGAATATGCCGTTTACACCTAAAGTAGTTATTGAACAATTAGCTTCGGAGGCAGGTATTACAATCAATGGCGATCGACCATGGGATATTCAAGTGCACAACGAGAAATTCTACGGTCGTGTCCTAAGCCAGGGCTCTCTCGGGCTTGGTGAGTCGTATATGGACGGCTGGTGGGACGTGAAAGAGCTTGATGAATTTTTTAACAAAGTTCTTCGCTCGAGACTTGAAAAACAGGCACGCATAAATCCAGTATTGGTATGGAATTATCTCAAGGCAAAGCTCATCAACATGCCGCGTTTGCGCGCGTTTCAGGTTGGAGAAGATCACTATGACATTGGCAATGACTTATTTAAGGCAATGCTCGACAAACGACTGACCTACACATGTGGGTACTGGAAGAATGCGCAAACACTTGACGAGGCACAGGAATTAAAACTCGACCTTACGTGCAGGAAACTTGGAATACAAAAAGGCGATCGAATTCTCGATATTGGCTCAGGGTGGGGCAGCTTTATCAACTTTGCTGCTGAGCGCTACGGGGCTCAATGTGTAGGGATTACGGTGTCGAAAGAGCAGGCGGACTATGCGAACGCACAGCGCGGTGATTTGCCGACAGAAACTCGTCTACAGGATTATCGTGATATTGATGGAACGTTTGACCATATTGTTTCGTTAGGGATGTTTGAGCATGTCGGATACAAAAATTACCGACTCTACATGGAAAAGGTTCACTCCATGCTTAGCGATGATGGACTTTTTCTCTTAGACGCAGGAGGTGTTAGTACGTCCTCAATTGGATTGGATCCGTGGTATTTGAAATATATTTTTCCGAATACAATGCTTCCGTCATACAAACAGATCGCAAAGGCAGCGGAAGGGCTGTTTGTTCTTGAGGACTGGCATAGCTTTGGTACTCACTACGATACGACTCTTATGCACTGGTGGGACAACTTTAATTCGCACTGGAATGAATTGCGCACTAAATATGGGGATAGATTTTATCGAATGTGGAAATACTATCTTCTCTCGGCTGCAGGATCCTTCCGGGCTCGAAAAGCCCAGCAATGGCAGATAGTATTATCGAAAAAAGGTCTGCTCGGAGAATATACTTCAGTAAGGTAATGTATAGAAAAATAATAACTAATTAAACACATATTATGACAACGCTAACTATAATCCATATAAAAGATTGCACCTGCTGCGAAAGTGTAATCAAAATAGCAAAAAACATTACAAAAGAACAAGTGGCTGAAGTCATGGAACGAGCTGCGGGTTTTTAAATTTCAAGCCCTATTTCTTATTGCAGTTACCGTATTTATCGGACAGGGTAAGCACACTTTTTTCAAAACAATGATTGGAAAAACAGAAACAATGAAAAAGGTTGCAGGCGGAATATTAGTTTTAACAAGCATGTGGATGTTTACTATATTTTTTATTTGGGGGATGTAGTAGACTTACACTATTATTAAACCTCTATGAATAAGAGTCTTCTCATACCATTGTCAATAATTATTGTGGGGGCAATTATCGGAGGAGTGTTTCTATTCGGTGGCAGCAGTAAGGATACTTCTCTTGGAGGAGATGTTGTCCAAGCAAACCTTCGGAAGGTGGATTTGGAGATTAACAATATGTTTTGTCTGGGATGTCGTTCAAGTGTGGTAAATTCCTTATTGGGCATACCAGGAGTTGTGCAAGCAGATGCTGACCCGAGAACTGATTCTGGTTGGGTAATATATGATTCTACGAGCATTACGAAAGAACAAATTATAGATGCTTCAATTTTTCAAGCATATTCTGCTCGTATCCTTGCTGACCAGGCATATACCGGCACTACTTCTCGGGGGCAAGTAACAGAAATTCCTCAAGAAATTGAATTCAAATTAAGCATACTCGCTCAAGGACTTGCAGAACGAGGAGTCTCTCTCGAAGTATTTATTGAAGAGGAGTTGAATGATGCTATCAGTCAAGGATATTGGGATAAGGTCAATAATATATTAGATAATTCTTTCCAAGCCTTAAGAGAATATGAATAAGATAAAAATTCAAGAACTTTCAACACCAGGGTGTAGTCACTGTGCCACGGCAAAGAAAACTTTAGAAGAAGAAATTAAACCCCAATTTCCAGATGCGGAAATTGAATACATTGATATGTTTTCTGAACAAGGCCAGAAAATGGTTCAGGAATACGGTATTATGGTTTCGCCTGGTATTGTCGTTAATGGAGAGCTTTTTGCAGTTGGAGGGCTTGATAAAAATAAGTTAGTAGAAAAATTAAAAGAATTATCTCCCCAAAATGGTTAAGAAAATAGAACAAGAAAACAAAGAATTATATCAATGCGAGGAATGTGGATATAAGTATGAAGATGAAGAGTGGGCAGAGAAATGTGAGGCTTGGTGCAGAGAACACAAAAGCTGCAATCTCGAAATTAATAAGCACGTCCTACAGGACAGGCATCAATAAACCTATTATAACCACGAGGGCATTAGTTAAAGAAAAAGAAATCAAAGGTCGAGTTCTAAAATGATTAACTAATAGCTTATAACTTCAAATAGTACCTATGAATAATACTCAGACAAAAACTCATCCTGTTCTACTTTACATCGGCTTAGCAGTGTTTTTTATTGTTATAGCAGTTATCGGATTTTACCTCTTTTCGGCTACAAAAAGTTTTATGAAACCATCGGATATATCCTTGGTTACGCTTATTGTCGCTGGCTTAGGTGTCGGGATAGCGGCTTTCTTTAATCCGTGTGTTTTACCGATCCTCCCATCTTATTTGGTTTATCAAACAGAGGTGGTGAGTGGGGGAGGGCGAGTACTTTCTCGAGGAAAACTGATTCGTAATGGATTCTATGCTGCATTAGGTCTTTTAGCGTTTATGATTCTTTTCGGAATTGTCATCGGACTTTTGGGAGAAACATTTATTAATTTTATTAAACCAGGAACAACGGCACTGCTATGGTTTAGACGAATCATTGGTGTTTTGTTGATAGGACTTGGGTTGGCATTGGTAACCAATAAAGTATTCGTCAGTTTAGGAAAAGTGGAACATCTTGGCACTGAAATATCGAAAAGAGGCCGCGGAATGTTTGGTAAATTTTTTATGTTTGGATTTGGATATACTTTAGCTGGGATAGGTTGTGTAGCTCCCTTAGTTGGTGGACTTTCTCTTTTTGCCTTGAGTGGCGGCGGGTTATCCTCTGCTTTAACTGTCTTTATACTTGCAAGTACTGTTATGGCTTTGCTCATGATATCACTTTCAGTTATAGCTGGATTTGCGAGAGAATCCTTGACACAAACATTGGTTAGGCAAATGAAACCTATCAGGTTATTAGGAGGCTTTTTCCTCATCCTTATGGGTGCCTTTAATATTGTAATCACGTTAAGCGAACGGCTACTTCAAATTCTGCCGTAGTTAATCTTAAGGAAAAAGAGTAATAAGACAAAAACATGTTGATTCAAAAGTTTAAACCCCCAAGTTTTAAAGTGGCTTTTTATTTCTTAAGGTTGAGTTTTCCACAACCTACCACTTGACAAGTTTTTTTATCCAGATAATATTTAAATAGTTGAGCAAATATGCAATTAATGCTTCTTAAGGGAAGAGAAATCAAAAATTCCCAGAGAGAATTAGCAAAACTTTCTCAAAAAATTAAAGAAAAAAGCAGTTTTTATTATCTTTGTTCTGACCCCACCCGCCTTAAAATTATTTTTTTGCTCAAACACTATAAAAAATTGTGTCCTACTGACTTTTCACAAATTTTACATATTAGTATAAGCGCTGTTTCCCATCAATTGAGTTTACTTGAGAGAGCAGGTTTGGTAAGAAGGGTGAAGATTGGGAGAATGGCTTGCTACTCCCTTGCTGAAAAAATTAAAGGATTATTAAAATAAACCCCGTAGAAGAATTTTGACTGGTGTTTTGTTAAACAAAACACTATTTCCGCCAAAGGCGGATGTCAAAATTTCTCTACGGGGAAAGGTCGAAAAAACAAAAATACCGTTAAATTTTTAGCAATTTATGGCTGAAGAAAAAGACCAGTACAAATGCCAAAGCTGTGGCAGTACACCTCCCGAGGGTGAAGAAGGAGGAACGTGTTGTGGTGCATCAAGAGAAAAGGTTTGTGGATGTGGTTCGGGTAAGTACGCCAAAGAGTGTTGCGCAGCTTAAAATAGCCTGAGACGCCTTTTAATACGAAGCATTACAAGGAGCTGAGCGACTGGTTCGTTTTTAAGGCGCCTTTCAGATTTTTTAACCTCATGCTTTTGGAATTTTACGGGGAAGAATGCCCTCATTGTATGAATATGCACCCTTTGATAGAGAGATTAGAGAAAGAAGAAGGGGTAAAAGTTGAAAAATACGAAGTGTGGCATAATAAAGACAGTGCTCAAAAAATGAGAGAATATGCGGAGGGGAGGTGTATGGGAGTACCATTTTTCTTCAACACTGCAAACGAAGATTTCATTTGTGGCGAAGTTGATTACGAAAGGGTAAAACAGTGGGCTAAAAAGTAAAAAGATTCCAATGAAGATTATTAATATTGCTATTTTAGTTTTAATTCTTTTAGGAGTAGGTTTTTTAATTTTCCAAAGATTTGGAAAAGAAAGGTTTGAACTGCCGAAAGGAGAAACACGAGAGGAAAAAGTTCTCATAGAAGAGGAAATTATCACCAAAGAAGGAGAAAAAGAAATTGTGGTAACCGAAAAAGAAATTATGGTGACGGATGGAGTTAAACATAGTATACCTTTGGAAGAAATTATTAGTGGAGGTCCGCCCAAAGACGGCATTCCCTCTATTGATAATCCAAAGTTTATTTCTATTACAGAGGCAAATCAGTGGTTAAGTGATGAAGAGCCAGGTATTGCTTTTTCGAGAGGAAACACTCACCGTTTTTATCCCTATCAGATTACTGTCTGGCATGAAATCGTCAATGATATTGTGGAGGGAGAACGCGTTCTTGTTACTTATTGTCCTCTCTGTCTCACTGGGTATATATTTGATCCTCTGGTAAAAGGGGAGAGAGTTGAGTTTGGAACCTCAGGAAAACTCTGGAAGGCAAACTTGGTGATGTATGATAGGAAGACAGATAGCCTGTGGCCGCAAATTTTGGGAGAAGCCGCTGTAGGAGAAATGACAGGAACAAAACTCAAAGTATTGCCCTCAGACCAGATGCGCTACGGCAACTGGAAAAAATTACATCCTGATGGCGAAATTCTTTCCAAAGATACGGGAGCTCTTCGCTTTTATGGCTCAAAGCCTTATGGCGATTATTTTTCAACTACAAACTTGGCATTATCCCTTGCCAAACCTACTGATACCCGACTTCCTAATGATGCTTTTGTATTCGGGATTGTTATCAATGGAGAAGCTAAGGCATACCACATTGATGCAGTAAAAGAAAAAGGCACTGTAGAGGATGTTTTTCAAGATACCACTATTATCTTGCGGCCTGATAAAGAACTTGATGTGATCAGGATGTTTAAGATATTGCCAGATGGCAGCGAGGAGCGCATCAATCCCTTTTCTGCTTTTTGGTTTTCGTGGGTGGCAGCTTATCCAGATACCGAATTGTATAAATAATACAACCAAGAAAAGGTCGAAAAAATTGTAAAATTAAATTTTCAAAAAATATAAAATATGGCAGAAGAAACAACCGAAAAAACACATATTTGTCCCGGCTGTGGTTCAGAGTCTACTGAAAGCCCTGGGACCTGCTGTGGAGCGGAGCGTCAGGAAAAATGTTCGAAGTGCGGACATACTCATAAAGAAAAAGGGGGCTGCGGTGGATGTGCATAATTCTTAGCAAACCCACGGCAATGTGATACATCCGTGGGTTCGCTTTAGCATTTATTATGAATAAAATCTTTGTAGTGGTGGGAATTATTATTCTTGCCTCCATTATCATCTTTTTTATAGTTTCGGGCGGGGGTCAGAAACAGGATACTCAAACTCTTACGCCCCCAAAACCTGAGCCAGCGCCCAATTTCAGTTTGAAAGACTATAGTGGCAACACAGTGGCTCTTTCCGATTTCCAAGGCAAATCCATTATTGTAAATTCCTGGGCAGTGTGGTGTCCATTCTGCGTTAAGGAACTGGGGGATTTTGCAAAACTCCAACAGGAATTTGGAGATAAAATCACCATTATTCCAATTGACCGAGCTGAATCTCTTGAGCTAACCAAGAGCTATACAGATGATCTCGGTGTGACAGATACCCTTATTTTCCTCCTCGATCCCAAAGATTCTTTTTATCGCTCAATCGGAGGATTTTCTATGCCAGAGACAATTTTTGTTGATGGAGAAGGAAATATCCTCTTCCATAAGCGGGGCCCCATGACCTTTGATGAGATGAAATCTAAGGTACAACAACTTTTTGCATTATGACCCCTGAAGTAATTGCCCTCATTATCCCGGCTTTTATTGCCGGCATTATTACGTTCTTAGCCCCTTGCACTCTTCCTCTTATACCGGCTTATTTAGGTTTTATCAGTGGAACCTCTGCTGAAGAACTCAGAGATCCTACAAAAGCAAGAAGTGCCCGCAGGAAGATTTTTTTGAACGGCCTATTTTTTATGGCGGGAGTCACGGTTATTTTTGTTCTCTTCGGAACGTTAGCAGGTCTTGCAGGGCAAGCCTTTGGCGCTTATCGCATTTGGCTCACGCGTATTGCCGGCGTATTTGTCATACTTTTCGGTCTCTCTATGTTAGGAATTTTCAGGATTCCTTTTCTTACCTCATTCCTCAGCAAAGAACGAAAGGTAAGACTCCCTTTTCAAGTCAGACGCGGAAATCCATTGAGTTCAGCTCTACTTGGTTCAGCTTTTGCCACTGGCTGGACACCATGTGTGGGACCAATTCTTGGTGCAATTCTCTTTCTTGCTTCGACTTCTTCTACCGCCTTTCAGGGCGGCTTTCTCCTTTTCGTTTTCTCTATGGGGTTAGCTATCCCTTTTTTACTTATTGCCGCTGGTATTGGAGCAGTATCCTCTGCGATTACAAAAATAACTCGATATTTACACTGGGTAGAAATTATCGGAGGCGCATTCCTTATCCTCCTTGGTATCCTGCTTCTTACTAATAAGATGGTGCTCTTAATTTCCTGGGGGTTTAGAGCTTTGCAATTTATAGACTACGAGCGGATACTTGATTATTTGTAATAGAAGGATCCGTATTAATGTTTTTCCTTTTTGATACAAAAAATATCTTAGGTCGCACTTTTATTAAGTTAGCGGCATGGATTTCGTATAAATCTGTTTTGGCGCATCGGGCGAAGATTCTTTTTGGTTCAAAATTTATTCTTGCCTGTGTATACGGCGGGAAGGTAGATTTGTTAAAAAAGGGTGAATCAGAACCAACCACTATTCTATTTCGGCCAGCAGTGAAAGCGAGAGATTTTGAGTTATGGGAATGCAGGTTAAGCAAGGATCAAGATTGCAAGAATTACAATTCGTTTAAGAAGATTAATGCGAAATTACTCCCAATGTTTGAGGGTTCCCTTTATGCCTTTGTAACCGATAATTATAAGGACCGTGCACATTACATAATAAGAGCTCGAAAAGGGAGGAAAATTATCGCCTCTAATACTGTTCTTGGTAAAATTGATACCCTACCGTCAATTCAAAAGAATGATGTTCTCTCAATTTCAAAACAAAAAGAACCAGAATTTTCGTGGCCAAAAGAGCAGGGGCATCCCTATTGGATATCATTTTTATTGATTAATGATGGCAAGAAAATGGTAACTGGTATTTATTCACTTTTACAGAAGTGGCGCTTTCCGGATATAGATGTGGAGGTGCCCTACTATTATCATGAACCTAAGCCAAAACCGAGATTGAAGCCAGGGCAAACGTATGAAGCTATCTATATGCCTGTCGATAAAGAGGGGTGGATTCCGCATATAGCAAAACTTAATTGGGTTCAAGAAAACTAAAAAGCACATTTGTTTGCAAAGCAAATTACTTCAATGAGGTATATTTTTTTATTTCTTTTAGCGCTTCTTTTGATCGCGGGTACTATTTCATATCTAAATAAAAAAGGTCTTATTACTTTCAAAGGAATCATGCCCATTCCGCAATTACAAAAATTGCCCATTGAAAGAAAGGCACCTGAGTTGGTAGGTATTGAAGATTGGATTAATTCCGAGCCATTGACCCTCGAGGAACTAAGAGGCAAAGTAGTTTTGGTCGATTTTTGGACCTACACCTGCATTAACTGCATCCGTACCTTTCCGCATCTTTCGGAGTGGCATCGAAAATATAAAGATAGCGGCTTTGTTCTTTTAAGCGTTCATTCTCCGGAATTTGATTTTGAAAAAAAGAAGGAAAATGTTTTACAAGAAGTTCGCAAATATAATCTGGAATATCCCGTTGCCTTGGACAACGATCACAAAACCTGGAATGCCTTTCAAAACCAATACTGGCCGGCTGAATATTTGATAGACGTTAATGGAAATATTCGTTACCATCATTTCGGAGAGGGCCGTTATGCAGAAACCGAACGAGCAATTCAACAGCTTCTTTTGGAAGCTGGATTTCTCTCGATTGACAAAATTTCAGAAATCAAAGAAGCACCTCTTGGTGTTGAGTTCCGAAAAATTGGGACTCCGGAAATATATCTCGGGTATTTGCGCATAAATAATCTTGGTAATAAAGATAAAAATGTTCGCCCGAATGAACCACATACATTTGTAGAACCTGAGCGCATCGCGCGAAACCGCTTTTATTTTGTGGGCACTTGGAGTATTAACCCTGAATTTGCAGAATTTGTGGATGAGAAAGGAAAACTCATCCTTCGCTACAAGGCCAATAAGGTAAATGTAGTGCTCGAAAATCGAGAAAATTCAGAGATTACGCTTGAAGTAAAGCTCGATGGAGAATATCTTACCGAGCAAAACAAAGGGGCTGACTCGTTTTTTAAAGAGGGGAAGTCATTCGCGAAGGTCAAAGAATCAAAACTCTATAATCTTGTAGATACGGGGAAGGAGTACGGATGGCACACGTTAGAAATAATAATTCACTCACCAGGACTTCAGGTCTTTACATTTACTTTTGGGTAAAAACTCCGGATTAGAATATGAAATCAGTAAAAATTACAATGTATCTCTGGGCCCCGCACCAGAAACTTTGTTTCGGTGCGGGACTAGCCCAGCACCGAGCTTCGCTCTGGTGCTGGGCAGGAAGTAAATTCGGCATTACAATAAAGAGTGAATGCAAAGAATGCGAGATAAATACTGAGATTTTAGAAGATATGAAGCGAAACGAATTCGCTGGAAAGCAGGTGACAGTGGAGATAAAACCCTGGCTCACATACGTAAAAGAACTTAAGTATCTATGAAAAATCTTGAAAGGAAATTAGAAAATTTCCCAACGATTTTAATAATTTTTGGAGCCACTGGAGATTTGATGGAAAGGAAATTACTCCCAAGCATTTTGCATTTGTCTCAAACTGGTTTTCTGCCAAAGATGTTTCAAGTTATTGGTTTTGCAAAAGAAAATTTTACAGAAAAAGAATATCAAGGTTGGTTAAGAAAAAATTTATTAAAAAAAAGCCCAAAGGTTGAGGATCTTTTGAAAAAATTCTCCTACCAACCAGGGCTTTTTGAAAATATGGAAAGCTATTTTGCACTAGGTAAAAAATTAGGCCACATTGATGGAAAATTTCGAACTTGTGCCAATAAATTATTTTATTTGGCTGTCCCGCCAAATTATTATGAAATAATTTTTAAAAATTTAGCTAAATCCGGTTTGACGCAACCTTGTAGTCCTGAGGAAGGGTGGACTCGAGTTTTGGTGGAAAAGCCTTTTGGCCAAGATTTAGAGAGAGCTCAGAAGTTGGATCAACTTTTAGGCAAATTATTTAAAGAAATTCAGGTTTTCCGAATTGACCATTATTTAGCCAAAGAGACGATTTCCAATTTATTAGTTTTCCGTTTTGCCAACTCAGTTTTTGAGAATCTCTGGAACAAAGATTTTATTGAAAAAATTGAAATAAGGCTTTTGGAGAAAGAAGGTGTGGAAAAGAGAGGATTATTCTATGATCCCCTCGGGGCTTTACGAGATGTTGGCCAAAACCACCTTTTACAAATGCTGGCTTTAATCACAATGGATGCTCCTCCTAACTTAGCTCCCCAAGAGATTAGAGAAAAAAAAGCGGAGATTTTGAAATATCTCCCCAAAATGACGAAAAAAGATATTAAAATGAATACGGTAAGAGGGCAATACCAGGGCTATTTGGAAATCCCAGGAGTTAAACCCCATTCCCGGAGAGAGACTTATTTTAAAATCAAGACTTTTTTACATCATCCAAGGTGGGAGGGAGTCCCTATTTATTTAGAAAGTGGTAAAAAATTAAACCAGGACGTAGCTGAGATTTTAATCACTTTTAGACAAACCACTCCTTGTCTTTTTTGTCCACCAGCTGAGTTAGAACATTATAAAAATACTTTATGTTTTCAAATTCAACCTAAAGAAGGCATATCCTATTGTTTTAATGTCAAAAAGCCAGGACCAAAAATGGAAATTGAGAAAAAAACTTTCCACTTTATTTATCAAGAAGCCTATCCCAAAGCAAAACTTTTAGAAGCCTATGAAAAACTTTTAATTGATTCTTTTTTGGGTGATCAGACTTTGTTTGTCAGTACCGGAGAGACTCTGAATAGCTGGCGATTTATTGATCAAATTTTAAAAGGTTGGCAAAAAAATCTTTCCCCTTTGAAAATGTATAAACCAGGATCTGAGGGGCCGAAAAGCAAATTTTAAATGATGAGACCCATGTTCCAATTTAACTTCCAAAAAATTAGCCAAGTACCTTTGACTTTTTTTCACAAAAAAGGAGAAATTAGTAATTATCTGAAAAAGATTAAAAATATTTTAAAAGAAAAGAATTATAAATTTCCAGAAAGTTTTTTATTGTTACCTACTGAAAAGCCAATTTTTTTAAAAAAAATTCCAAAAAATCTCAAGTTGATTATTGTAGTAGGAATTGGAGGATCGAGTTTGGGGACGGAGGCAGTCTATAAAGCACTGAAAAGAAAGAAAGCAGATTTAGTTGAAATTTTTTTCCTTGACACTCTTAACCCTCTTTCTTTTTCTGAACTTATTTCAAAATTGAAATTAGCTCCTCTTAAAAGAGATGAGATTGCAGTTTGTCTGGTGAGTAAAACAGGCAAGACTTTTGAGACCATTGCCAATTTTTTTGTTCTTTTGAGAGTTCTGAAAAGATATCAACCTAAAATCTTTGTCATCACTAATGAAGGATCAATTCTTTGGGATTTTGCGAAAAAAAGAAATTACTCCATACTTTCCATTCCGAAAGAGGTTTCTGGGAGATATTCTGTTTTGAGTAATGTTGGCATTTTTCCCTTAGCCTTGGCAGGGGTTGACCCAAAAGAGTTGCTTGCGGGAGCTAAGGAGGTAAATAAAATTTGTTTGATAGCAAATCCTTTAAAAAACCCAGCCTTAGCTTCAGCTTTAATCATTTTTTATCACTACAAGGAAGGGAAAAACATTTATAGTAATTTTGTCTTTCCCCCGGATTTGGAATTCTTTGGGAGATGGTATTGTCAATTAATGGCAGAAAGTTTAGGCAAAGATAAAAAGGGTATTACTCCAACTGTTACGGTTGGCACTACTGACTTTCACTCTTTAGCTCAACTTTATTTTGATGGGCCAAGGGATAAATTAATCAATTTTGTTTTTGTTAAAAATTTAAATCATGACTTTCAGATTCCTCCAAATAGAGATCTTGATTTCCTTTTTCCGGGGAGCGAAGGAAAGAAAATCTGGGAACTCACTTTGGCAATTTTTGAGGGAGTGAAAAAGGCCTATATCAAGAAAAAACTCCCTTTTACCGAGACAATTTTGCCAGAATTGGATGAAAGAAGTCTGGGAGCGCTCTTTCAAATGAAAATGATAGAAATTATCTTTTTGGCAAAGTTGATGCGCGTGAATGCCTTTGACCAACCAGGAGTTGAATTGTATAAAAAAGAGACCAGGAAAATTTTACGAAAATAAAATTTGAGAATTAAAAAAATATGAAAAAAGAAATAGGTCTTATCGGTTTAGGGAAAATGGGGAAAAATATGGCTTTGAGATTACTGGGAAGAAATTGGAAAGTTATTGTTTACGATAAAAATCCTAGACCGAAAAAAGAATTGTCAAAGAAAAGAGCAATTTCTGTTGATTCTCCAGAAGATTTAATAAAAAGACTTTCTCCTCCAAGATTGATTTGGTTAATGATACCCGCTGGAAAACCAGTAGATGAGGTTTTATTTAGGAAGGGCGGCTTAATATATTTTTTAAAAAAAGGAGATATAGTGATTGATGGAGGCAATTCTTTTTATTTAGATTCAATAAAAAGATCAAAAAAACTTGCTAAGAAAGGAATTGAGTTTTTCGATGTGGGGGTATCAGGAGGTCCAGAGGGAGCTCGGAAAGGCGCTTGCTTAATGATTGGAGGGAAGAAAAGAAACTTTGAAAAGTTAAAACCCCTTTTTAGAGATTTGGCAACGAAAAATGGTTTTCAATTTTTTGAGGGAGTGGGAGCTGGCCACTTTGTGAAAATGGTTCACAACGGGATTGAGTATGGAATGATGCAATCAATTGCAGAAGGTTTTAATTTGATACGAAGCGCTCCTTTTAAACTTGATTTAAAAAGAGTGGCTGATGTTTATAATTACGGCAGCGTCATTCAATCTCGCTTAATGGATTGGTTAAAAAAAGCCTTTGAAAAACATGGTGAGAATCTTCAAGATGTTTCAGGTAAGGTTTCTCATACCGGGGAAGGGGAGTGGACGGTGAAAGTAGCTAAAAAATGGAAAATTAAAGTGAAAGTGATTGAAGATTCTTTTCAATTCCGCGTCTCAAGCCAGAAGAAACCAAACTATACTGGAAAAATCCTTTCCGCTCTCAGAGAACAATTCGGCCACCATAAAGTGAAGAGATAATCCTACGAATAATGAAAAAATCAAAAGTTCCAAAATTAAAAAAAATAATTTGTCTGCCAGAAAGTGAACTCCCTCCAGTAAAAGAGGATTTTAGAAAGACCTTCCAGTGGAGAATTTTTAGAATAATGGCTGAATTTGTGGAGGGTTTTCAGTTTATCGCAGATTTTAAAAAATCAGTAGCTATTTTTGGCTCAACTCGCTTTTCTCCCAAAAATCCTTATTATCAAGAAGCCAGAAAATTAGCTCAATTATTGGCTAAAGCAGGTTATGCGGTAATGACTGGCGGGGGGCCCGGAATCATGGAAGCTGCCAATCGGGGAGCCTTTGAAGTCGGGGGAGAATCGGTTGGCATTAACATCCAACTTCCCGAAGGCCAGAGCATGAACGAATATGTCAAAAGCCCAATTGGTTTTCACTATTTTTTTACTCGGAAAGTAATGCTTTCTTCTGCTTGTTGCGGCTATGTCTTTTTTCCTGGTGGTTTTGGTACTTTGGATGAATTTTTTGAAATGGTGACTTTAATCCAAACGAGAAAATTACCTCAGCAAGTTTCTGTTGTTGCTGTTGGCAAAGAGTATTGGCAGCCATTATTTCATTGGATTGAAAACGAGGTTTTCAAAAAACAAAAAGCAGTGAGGAGAAAGGATCTGCAAATTTTTCATCTTGTTGATTCAGCAGAAGAGGCTTTTGCTATTATTAAAAAGACACCTATCCGAAATAAATAATGGATATAATCAAAGCTTCAGGTGAGAAAGAAAAATTCAGCAAAGAGAAAATCTATAGCTCCCTCAAACGGGTTGGCGTTCAGCCAAAACTGGCTCAAGAAGTTTGTCAGGAGGTGGCCAGAACTATTGTCCCCGGCGATAGTTCGGGAAAGATTTTGAGTCAAGTTACGCAATGCCTGAGAAGAGAAAATCCCATATTAGCTGCTCGATATAATCTAAAAAGAGCGATTATGAAATTGGGGCCAGCTGGTTTTCTTTTTGAAAAATACGTTTCAGAAATTTTAAGAGGATATGGTTATAATACAAAAATAGGAAGAATAGTGAGGGGATATTGTGTTCGTCATGAAATTGATGTCATTGCCCAGAAAGGAAAAAAGCATTTTATGGTTGAGTGCAAATATCACAATAGCCGGGGGAGCCGTTCTGATATAAAAGTAGCTTTGTATACTTTTGCCAGATTTTTAGATATAAAAAAGGCTTGGGAAAAAATCAGAGAAAAAGGGCAGCATTTTCATCAAGCTTGGTTGGTAACGAATACCAGATGCACGAGTGAGGCAATTGGCTATGCTCGCTGTGTCGGTTTGAAAATCATTGGTTGGCACTATCCGAGAGATGAAAGCTTGGAGTATTTAATTGAGAAGAAGGGACTTTACCCGATTACGATTTTACCTTCGCTTACGAAATACGCCAGACAGAGATTAGCTGAAAAGAAACTGATGTTAGCTAAAGATATATTAAAATATTCATTATACGATTTAGTTCAAATAATTGGCCTTCAGCCAAGGGCTGTCAAAAAACTTCAGAAGGAAGCGAGAGAGCTGTGCATAGGTTAATTGGTTCAATAAAAACATGAAAGAAATTTTTAACGAGATGAAAATTCTTCTGGGAGCTGACCATAATGGTTTTAAGCTAAAAAAGGTAATAAAAAAATACCTCAAAAAATTAGGTATTGATTATAGAGATTTGGGAAACACAAAATTTGATCCAAAAGATGACTACCCAGACTTTGCAATTCCCGTTGCCAAAAAAGTGGCTAAAACAAAAGATAAAGGAATTTTAATTTGTGGTTCTGGAGCTGGAGTATGTATTGTAGCAAACAAAATCAAAGGTATTAGGGCAGCTCAAGCTTTTACCCCTTTACAGGCAAAAAAACTAAGAGAGGAAGATGACATTAATATTTTATGCCTTGATGGTTGGGAAATCAGAGAGAAAAAAGCAAGAGAGATTGTGAAGAAATTTTTAAAAACAAAATTTAGCCAATTACCTCGCCATAAAAGGCGAATTAAAAAAATAAAAAGAATTGAGGAAAAATAAAAAAGGCCAGGGATATTTGAAATTATTTAATTTTTGTTAGAATATAATTAGGATGTAAAAGGTCGAGCTTTAAAATAAAAAATTAAAGATAAAAAATTATGAAATGTCTAATTTGTAAATCAGAGAAGATGTGCGGGTGTAAGTGGATAGGGGTGATAGTGATTATTTTGGTGGTTATTATTGGTGGCTATTTTCTATTGAAAGGAGGATATCAGCCACCAGAAGCACTACCTACAGTACTCCTACCACCAGTAACCCAGGCTGCGATTACTGTTCAGGATCAGCAGGTTACAGAAGATCAAGTGACTATCCAAGAGGTAAGCTTTAAAGACCCAGGCTATGTTGTGATTCACCTTTCAGAAGATGGAAAACCAGGGAAAGTTCTTGGGAATTCTGATTTCGTTGAATCTGGAACCTACAATAACATTTCTGTTGTGGTAAGTGAGCTTCAAGAAGGAGAGAATTTCCTTTTTGCCATGATCCATATTGATGATGGAGATGACATCTATGAGTTTCCAGGAGATGATGTACCAGTGAAAGTTGATGATAAGATTGTGGTAAAGTCAATGACGGTTACAAAGAGTATTGCTCCAGCATCGATAGTGAGAGAGATTACCGTCAGTGGTACTGAATTTAGTCTTAGCCCAGCTTCCATCACTGTTTCAGCTGGGGATCAACTGAAAATAACTTTCAGGAACGATGGCAGTATTATCCACAATTTTAAAATTACTGAATTAGGAGTAGGAACAAAAACTATTGGTTCTGGCAAGACAGATACGATTGAATTTACTGCTTCAGCCTCCGGAACTTATACCTTTTTCTGCTCAGTTCCTGGCCACCGGGCAAACGGCATGAAAGGAGAATTAACCGTTCAGTAGTTCGACAAGCTCACCATAAATAATTATCCAAAAGTTAAAGCTAAGAATCCAAGGCCAATAATTGCCACTCCTCCGAGTTTTTGGAAAAAGGCTTTACCTGTCATTTGTTCTTCCATTTGAGGGAATCGACCGATAAAAAAGAAAAGAATTACATAAAGAAAGAGAAACTGAATTCCTGTTAATGCTCCAATGAGAGGGAGCTGGGTGATTGTTGCAAAACGGATAGCAACCAATTGGAAAATTGCTCCCAATGCCCCGGTGACCCTACCAATCAGAAAAGGGAGAAAAACCCTTTTTTGAATTGGCAAACCTTTTTTAGCTAAATCTGAGCGAGTTTCTGGAAATACAAGCAAGGCTGCTGTTCCAATTACAGCCCCCGCGCCCAAAAGAAAGAGAGCAGTCCAAAAATTAGTTAACAAAAAAATAGTTTTTAGCATCACCCAGCTAAAGGCAAAATAAAAAGCACTCAAGATAAAAAGAGCTGTGTGATTTTTTAATAAAGGAAATTCTCCAGGTTTT
This sequence comes from Patescibacteria group bacterium, assembly GCA_018609195.1. Taxonomy (GTDB): domain Bacteria; phylum Patescibacteriota; class Minisyncoccia; order Minisyncoccales; family RBG-13-36-15; genus JAHCSE01. Next base: position 48,538 of record JAHCSE010000001.1, on the reverse strand, counting down.
TGCATTATTATCACACTTCCTATCAAAAATAATACAAAGGCAGAAAGTTCATTAAGAGAAGGGAGGGCCTGTTTGAGAAAGAATAATAAAGAAATTCCAACTATAAAAATAGGCTGAATTGCCCCTACCGTTGGGCTTGCTCTCGATACCTCTTCTTTTAACACCAAAGTAAACCAGACCAATAAGGTCCATACTGCGAAAAAACCAGCCAGAAGCCCAAGAGTGATTGTTGTGACAGATACTGGTTCAAAAAAATCAAATACGAGATCCAAAAAAAGCAAAAAGACTGCGCTACTCGTCAACACTCCTGCGTAAAAGGCGTAGGCGAAAGGACTTTTCAGGGGACCTTTCATTAAAAATCGATCAATAAAAACGCTGATAGCAAAAAAGAAATAAGCTAAAATTGCAAAAATAAGCCAAGGCATATTTGTATTTACTTAAGAATAATCAATGAGGCTCTTTATTGTAATATTTATTTTTTTGGCAGTAATTACCTTTCTTTTCGTTGCTACTCCCTTGGGAATGACATTCAAAACATTGAGCTTCCTCTTCTCTATTTTACCAATAGAGGCAACCGAACTTTCAGAAGATGTAATTCAAGAAATTTACCCCAAAGATAAAGACTCCACCTTTTATATTTTCCGTCCAGCTGATGACAATAGGCACCCGGGGGTTGTTATTTCTCTTGGTATTCATCCTCAAGGAGCTGAGGAGAAAAATTTACAAAAACTTTTTCAAGGATTGGTACAAAATGGAGTAGTGGTTATCACTGTTGACTCGTCAGCTTTAAAAGATTCCTTGATTGATAAAAAAGAAATAAAAAATCTTGTAGAGGCCTTTCAATTCCTTGAAAAGAAACCTTATATTGATTCTAGCACAATTGGTTTTTTTGGTCTTTCCGTAGGTTCCTCTCTTGCTTTCTTGGCAGCTGCAGATCCTGAGATTCAAGAGAAAGTTAAATACATTTTATGGAGTGGTGGATACTTTGATGCAAAGCAACTTATTCAAGAGGTGCTTTCTGAAAGTTTTGTTTATCAAGAAAAGGTAAATTCTTGGGATCCTTCATTGAGAATTAAAGAGGTAGTGGAAAAAAATCTTCAAAGATTTTTTGAAGAAGAAAAAACTCTGGAAGGAAAAATAATTATTGAAAAAATTATGGAAAGCAAACAGAGAGAAGAGTTAGAAAAACTTTTTCGAGACTTGCCACCTTATACCAATGAAATTCTCGAATCGCTCTCGCCAAAAACCGTGGTTCCAGAAGTTAAAGCCTCTCTCTTTATTCTCCATGGAAAAAAGGATCAATTAATTCCTTTTCCTCATTCTCTTTTTCTTTCTGAAATTTACTCTGGCAAAAAGACGGTAGTAATATCTGAAAAGTACGGCCACGTTTCTCCAGAAAGACCATCTTTAAAAGATTTATTTTCTAAAGATTTCTGGCAAGTTATTTATTTTTCAAATAAACTTTTCGCAGAGATTTTTTGAAAAACTTGATTTTTTTATTCAAAATGATAAAAATCTTAGATAAACCCCCCACCACTTTTCTACTTGTGCCTTTGGCACAAGTATCATAAAGCGAGTGCAGAAGTGGTGGGGGGAAAGGTCGAGGTCAGTTTTCCTTTAAATAGATCGAAGATTATGATGAATTTTTTTCCAAAAATTATAGCTCAAGCGCATTGTGATATTCCTTGTGCAATTTATGAACCTACTCCTGCCAAAATTGCTGCGAAAACCGTTGCCAGGATGATTCAACAATTGAAGGAATTGGAATTACCAAGAGATATTATGGACAAAGACTCTCTTTTGCAGTATTTCAATAGCGTGGCAAGAAGAATCAAAAATAAGGAAGACCATGCAGAGCTTTGCAAAAAGGAACTTGAGATTTTGTGGTCTGATTTCTTCAAAGAAGAACATCTCGAGAAGTTTCCTAATCTTCATGAACTTTTCTGGAAGGCAGTAAAACTTTGCTCTCAAAATAAACAGGAAGTAAATGAAACAGCTGCCAAGAAATTATTAGATGCAGTAGATGAAATTGCGAAAATCTTCTATGAGGTTAAAAATGTCCCAGAGAGATTTAAATCCTATAAAGAAATCACTGATAAACTTTACTAAAATTTTGGGATTGATTTTTCTGGTAAAAGTTGAAGGGGAATCAGCTTGGCCAAATTTAGTTCCGGAGAAAAGGTATTTGGCCACTAATTTGTTGAAACCCAAAGTTTCTGATTTTATTGTTTTTCAAAACCCAAAAAACCGAAAAGAAATATTTGTGAAAAAAGTGAAAGAAATAAAAAATAATTTTTATTTTGTAGAAGGCACTGTTTCCTGGTCAGAATCGAGTAAAAATTTTGGTCAAGTGAATAAAAATTTAGTTTTAGGGAAAATAATATTTATTTAATAAAGTAAACCCCGTTAGAAATACCAAATACAATGGAGAAAGTGTAGAAAGAACAAATTTCTAACGGGGTAAAAGGTCGCAATAAAAATTAAAATTGTTTAACAAAACTATGGTTAAAATTGATCAAAAAGTACCTGATGTTGAGTTGGAAGCTTTTCATAGTGGAAAAATAAAAAAAATTAAACTTTCTGATTACAAGGGAAAATGGATTATATTGCTATTTTATCCTGCTGATTTTACGTTTGTTTGCCCAACAGAATTAGAAGAAGCTGCGAAATATTATTCTGAATTTAAGAAATTGGGAGCAGAGATCTTAAGTGTGAGCACCGATACGGCTTTTGTACATAAGGCCTGGCATGATAATTCTCCTTCGATTAAAAAGATTAAATTCCCGATGGTAGCTGATCCAACGGGAAAGCTTTGCCAAGAATTTGGTACCTACATTGAAAAAGAAGGTCTTTCTTTACGAGGAACTTTCATTATTGATCCTGATGGTCAGCTTAAAGCTTTTGAAATGCACAACAATAGCATTGGCAGATCGGTCAAAGAAATCTTACGAAAATTGCAGGCAGCTAAATTTGTCAGAGAACACAAAGGATTGGTTTGCCCAGCCAGTTGGGAACCTGGAAAGAGAACCTTAAAACCCGGATTAAAATTAGTAGGTAAAATTTAGATTTTAAGAAATCTCTCCAAATTAAATCAGTTATCCCCAGATTTTCTCTTGACACTACTTCGTGCAAGCTGATATTATTTATTAACGGACTTTGAAAACGGATGGGGAACTCCGGTGACCCGCCTGCAATACTTCGTATAGCGATGCGGGCAGGAAATCCGGGACTATGCCGTAACTGTGAAAGTCAGAATGCCATCCATGTCCTCCAAAGTTTTAACGGAGGAGGACACATTTTTTTAACCTCTACCTTCGAGCAAAGGGAAAGGCCAACCCAAGCGACTAAGCTTGGGGAGTTTCCATCCCACTCGAGGTGGGATTTTTAATTTCTTTTATGTTCTCCTTGGGATTAATGGACATCGCGAGTGCAGGCTTATTATTATCAAGAGCCTTTCAAGTGGATGTTTCTCTACTCATTTTAATTATTTTCGGGGGCTATTTATTGATAAAAGGTTTTCTTTTTCCCTTAGATATCGGAGGCCTGATGGATATTACGGGAGGAGGATTGCTTCTCTTAAGTTTTTGGGTAGTTCTTCCTAACTTCCTTTTCCTGATTGCTGCCGTTTTAGTTGGTTCGAAAGGAATTATGAGTTTAATTCCTCGATTTTAATTTTTATTTCTATGAAGATGTTTAATGGAATGAAAACTATCATCATTTTCGGAGCTGGTTTTGCTTTAGGTTTAACAGCAGGCTCTTTTATTTTTCAAGGAGAGATTGCGCCTCCTCCAGTTCAAGATTTTGAGAAATCTGTTCAACCAAAAGAAGAAATTAGTGTTTCTTTGATGCTTGATTTTTCAGATGGGAAAATTATCACTTGCAATAATCAGAAACTAAAAGAAAAAAGAACTGTACTTGATTTATTAGAGATTTGCTCAAGTGATACAGAAAATCCTTTTGCGTTAGATTATGATTTGCACCCAGAATTTGGCTCCTTTATTAAACAAATTGGTGATAAAGAAAATGGTAAAGATAATAAATACTGGCAGTATTGGGTCAACAATGAATACGCGCAAGTTGGAGCAAGCCAGTTTCAGTTAGAAGATGGAGATATCGTAGAATGGAAATTTTTTCAATCTCAATTTGAATGATATAAAATTGGGAATTATTAAATTATGAATAAAGTGATGAGGAACGCAGCCGTATCGTGGACTGGTGGGAAAGATTCTTCTTTGGCTCTTTATGAAGCAAAGTTGTTGGGATATAGAGTTATAAGTCTAGTTACGTTCATTCCCAGTGAACCAGAATTTCTTGCTCATCCTCTTAGTTTTATGAAATATCAAGCAGAAGCTTTGGGTATTCCACATTATGCATTGGAGGTTAATGAGCCATTCAAAGAAAGCTATGAAAAAGCTATTCATTCTTTAAAAGAAAAACACGGAATAGCTACATTAATAACTGGCGATATTGCAGAAGTTGATGGCCACCCTAATTGGGTAAGAGAATGCAGTAAATATTCAGGTATTGGTGTCCTAACTCCACTGTGGGGACGTGATAGATTAGAACTTCTTAATCGACTTCTTTCATACAGATTTAAATTAATTTTTACTTGTATAAAGAAACCTTGGTTTACGGATGATAATTTGCTTGGAATGGAACTTAAGAAGGATTCTTTAGAGCGGTTGCGGGCAATAAATGCCGAAACGGGGCTTGATATTTGTGGGGAACAAGGGGAGTATCATACCATGGTTGTAGATGGGCCACCATTTAAGAAAAGCATTCATATAAATGTTTATTCGAAGCATGCAAAAGATTCGCTAATGTATATGAATATACAAAAAGTATCCCTAAAAAATAAATGAAAAAAGAAAAAATTTTAGAAATTTTAGGTGTATTGGTCTTAATTATCATCGGAGTGAGTCTAAGGCTTTTGCCCCACCCCCCTAATTTTGCTCCCATTGCAGCTATTTCTTTGTTTGGCGGTGTTTATCTTAGAAAAAAGTATTTCTTGGTTGCGCCTCTTCTCGCCATGTTGATAAGTGATTATTTTATCGGGTTTTATAGCTTAAAATTAATGATTGCAGTATATGGGAGCTTTGGTATAATCGGTCTAATAGGCCTTTGGTTGAGGAAACACAAAGGCCCGGGAATGATATTGAGTAGTTCTTTATTTGCAGCGCTATTGTTTTATCTCATCACTAATTTTGCTGTCTGGGCTTTTACCCCTTGGTATCCAGAGGATCTTTCTGGATTGCTTCTTTCTTATTACATGGCTTTACTATTTTTTAAAAATACAATTTTAGGAAATCTTTTCTATGTCACCTTGTTTTTCGGAGTTTACGAGTTCGTTTTGAATAAAAGACTCATATACTATCTATTAAAGAGAGCCATTTTGTTGCCCAAAACAAAATTTGGTACAATAAAATAATGCAGCTTCCAAAATTGAAAAATAAAATTAAAGAAATTCGAAAAAGAGAAGGCAATATTGTTCCGTTTGACCAAAATCGAATTACCAATGCAATCTCCAAAGCAATGCAAGCTGCTGGGGAAGGGAATCTTTCGCGAGATCCTCTTCGAATTTCAGACAGGGTAGTGAAAAAACTCGAGAAGCGTTATCCTCCTCCTCACATTCCTCAAGTGGAGGGGACTCAAGACTTAGTAGAAGAAACTCTGATTCTGAGAGATTTTCCAAAGACAGCAAAAGCTTACATTCTCTATCGGCAAGCAAGAGCTGAAGTTCGGGAAAAAAAGAAGTTAATTCCCGAGCGGGTGCAGGGTCTTGTGCGAAAGAGTAGGAAATATTTCAGGAATGAGCTGGCTGAGTTTATTTATTATCGTACTTATTCTCGCTGGATTGAAGAGGAGGGAAGGAGAGAAACCTGGATTGAGACGGTCAATCGCTATGTGGATTTCATGAGAGAGAATCTTGGCAAGAAGTTAAGAGATAACGAATACCAGGAAATAAAAGAGGCAATCCTAAATCATCAAGTGATGCCATCGATGAGACTTTTATGGGCTGCCGGGAAAGCAGCGAGGGCTTCCAATGTCTCAGTGTATAACTGTTCTTTTATTGCACCAAGCGAGTTTCGTGATTTTGCTGAAATTATATATCTTTTAATGTGCGGTACAGGAGTTGGCTTCTCAGTGGAGAGTCAAACGGTCCAGCAGCTACCAATTGTGAAACGCCAGACCGGTCAAGTATTACCTGCCCATGTAATTTTAGACAGCAAAGAGGGATGGGGAGATGCGTTAACTATCGGACTTAAAGCCTGGTATAATGGTAAAGATATTATATTTGATTACTCCAAGATTCGGCCAGCAGGATCAAAGTTAAAGACCATGGGAGGTCGAAGTTCAGGCCCTGGGGCACTTAAATCACTTTTAGATTTTGTTCGCTCTAAAGTTTTGAGTCGTCAAGGAAAACGCCTCTCCAATCTTGATGTTCATGACATTATCTGCAAAATTGGGGAAATTGTAGTGATGGGTGGAGTGCGAAGATCTGCTTTAATATCCCTTTCTGATCTCGACGATGAAGATATGAGGGGAGCTAAAGCTGGCCAGTTTTATGTTACTGATCCTCAGAGATCGATGGCCAACAACTCCGCGGTTTATAATGAGAAACCCAGCGCAATCCAGTTTCTTGAAGAATGGTTAGCGCTCGCTAAAAGTGGAACTGGCGAGAGAGGCATTTTTAATAGAGGAGGATTAAAACATCAATTACCAGAGAGGCGCTGGAAGACATTTAAAAAATATTGGGCCACTGCCGGCACAAATCCATGCGGAGAAATTATATTAAGATCCAAACAATTTTGCAATTTAACCGAGGTAGTGGCCAGACCCGAGGATACTGAAGAATCTCTTCTGAAAAAGATCGAAATCGCCACCTTGCTCGGTACCTATCAATCTACTCTCACCAATTTTTCTTATCTTTCAAAAGAATGGAAGCAAAACTGCGAGGAGGAAAGGCTTTTAGGAATTTCGATAACCGGTCAGTGGGATTGTCCTGCAGCTAGATCAGCCGAAACCCTCAGGAAACTTCGGGAAAGATCGCTCGAAATCAATCGTGAATATGCCAAGAAATTTGGGATTTCGGAATCAACCTGCATCACCTGTGTCAAACCTTCAGGTACATTATCTCAACTTGTGGATGCTGCCTCTGGTATGCACCCTCGACACTCTCCCTTTTATATTAGACGAGTTCGTATATCGGCAAATGACCCTCTTTTCCAAATGTTGAAAGAACAAAAATTTCCATATCATCCTGAAGTTGGACAGCTCGAGGACTCGGCCACGACCTTTGTGCTTGAGTTTCCAGTAAAATCTCCCGAGAGAGCTGTTTTCCGAAATGATTTAACAGCACTCGATCAACTTAGACACTGGAAGATGGTGAAGGAAAATTTCACCGAGCATAATCCCTCAGTTACCGTTTCTGTAGGTGAGAACGAGTGGATTCAAGCTACATACTGGCTTTATGATAACTGGAATATTTTAGGAGGGCTCTCTTTTATTCCACGCGCAGAACATGTCTATCGACTTGCTCCCTACGAGGAAATCGATGAGGAAAAATATCAAGAACTGGTAGAGAAACTACCAAAAGTTGACTTTGCCCAGATTATCGTTTATGAGAAAGAAGATGAAACCACAGGTTTCAAAGAGTTAGCCTGTGTAGGAGGTGTGTGTGAGTTTGACTCTGAAGAAGGGAGTGTACCTGCTCAAATACCTCAAACATGATTTTTGTTTTTACTGGGAATGGAAAAGGGAAAACGACAGCTGCCATTGGCCAGGGAATTCGGGCAGTTGGCCAGGGAAAGCGAGTTTTGATGATTCAGTTCATTAAAAGTAAAAAATGGCCAACTGGCGAGGAAAAGACCATCCAAAGCCTAGAACCAAAATTTCAATTGATAAAAGGCGGAGAAGGTTTTGTTGGGATAATGGGGGACAAGCTTCCCCGAGAAGTTCACGAACTTGCAGCCCGAGAGACCTTAAAAATTGCCAAAAATGCGATTCATTCTGGAGAATTTGACTTGATAATTTTAGATGAAGTAAATGTTGCCATCTCTTTAAATCTCATTAAATTAAGAGAAGTCTTGGAAATTCTAAAAAAAGCTCCTTCTGAAGTAGATTTAATTCTTACTGGGAGAGGTGCCCCCAAAGAGTTAATTAAGATTGCTGATTTGGCAACTGAATGTAAAGAAATAAAACACCCTTTTAAAAAAGGGGTTTTAGCAAAAATAGGGGTTGAATACTAAATGGTACGAAAAAGTAAAACCATCGAGAGCTTACCAATAAATGTAACAAAGACTGCCCTTTTATAAAAGGGCAGTTTAAATTAAAAAGAACGAAATAACTCTTGGCTCAAGAGATTTTTTTTGTTATCCTAAACAAGATGGATTTTGTTATCTGCCATTATCATGAGATTGGATTGAAAGGAAAGAATAGAAGATTTTTTGAAAAAAAATTAGTGGAGAATATTAAGCGGAGCCTAGGATCCGCTTCTTTTGAATTTGTTAAAAGAATTTCTGGGAGAATAATTGTGAAATTAACTAAAAAAGGAAAGGAAAACGAAAAAGAGATTAAGGAAAATATCAAGAAGGTTTTTGGTATCGCCTATTCTGCTTTAGCTGTTAGCTGTCCTCAAAAAATAAAAAATATACAAGAGAAGGCCCTTGAGCTTTTAAGGGATAAAAAATTTAAAACTTTTAAAATTGCAACCAAAAGATCAAAAAAAGAATTCTCGTTAACTTCCCCACAGATCAACGAGCGGGTAGGGGCGTACGTTTTAAAAAAATTAAAGACTCAAAAACCCCGCCTTCGCCAAGGCTTAGGCTCGCAAGCGAAAATTAAAGTTGATTTGGAAAATCCAGATGTAACTTGCTTTATTGAAATCGTTGAAAACTATGCTTTTTTATATTTGGAGAAAATCAGAGGCCAGGGAGGATTACCAATTAGTGCCAGTGGAAAGGCAGTTTCTCTGCTCTCAGGTGGAATTGATTCACCAGTAGCTTCTTTTTTGGCAATGAAAAGAGGAGTAAAAGTTATTTTTTTACATTTCCATGCCTACCCTTTCGCCTCTAAAGCCTCTATTGAAAAGGCAATAAAAATAGTCAGAATTTTAAGCGATTATCAGGGAAAATCAAAACTCTATTTAATTCCTTTTGCTGACATTCAAAAGGAGATTTTAATGAAAACTCAAGCAAAATTAAGAGTAATTCTCTATCGGAGATTTATGTTAAAGATAGCGGAGGAGATAGCAAAAAGAGAAAAGGCTTTGGGAATTTTCACCGGAGAAAGTATTGGACAAGTTGCTTCCCAGACTTTGGAGAATATAAAAGTAATTGAAGAGACAATTGAACTCCCGGTTTTCAGGCCTTTAATTTCCCAAGATAAAGAAGAGATAATACAAAAAGCCAAAGAAATTGGCACTTTTGATGTTTCCATTTTGCCTCATCAAGATTGCTGTTCTCGATTCTTACCAAAACATCCTGAAACGAAATCTAGAGTAGAGGATATTTTAAAAACAGAAAAAAAACTAAATATTGAAAAATTAGTTAAAGAGGCAGTAAAAAATTCCTCTGTTCAGATAGTTTAAGGGGCTTGACTATATCTTTAGCTTAAATTAAGCTAAAATAAACCTGTGGATAAGTACCCCACACCAATCCGCCCTGGGCGGATGATACGGGGCAAAGGAATCCACGAACAAAAAGGGAAAAGGTCGATCAAATCTAAAAACTTAAAACTACAACCTATAAAAAAATTATGGAAGCTTATTGCGTAAAATGTAAAGCCAAAAGAGAAATACAAGATGAGAAAGAAGTATCTATGAAGGGAAAGGGAGGAACAACGAGAAGAGCTTTGACTGGAACCTGCCCGAAATGTGGCACCAAAATGTATAGAATTTTGGGAAAGTAAATAACCTTAGACTATAAACTATTTAGCCCAAGGCCTTAAAAGGGTTTTGGGTTTTCTATTTTTATTGAAACAGCTCAAGGGCATCAAATTTTGGTCTGATGTTTTCAGCTGCACAAATTGCCAAAAAGGCGGTTTTTTTGTTAGAATTATATATATGAGTCTCGATGAAAAAATAAAGCAGCTTATTCAAGATCGTGTTGCTAAGATGAGGGCGCACAGAGGGAGGAAATATTTTGAGCAGAATCCATCTTATCCTCAACAACAACAAGGAAAAGATTTGCAGGACATTCAAGAAAAGTTAAAAGGATTGGAGTCTATTCACTTTCAGATAGAGGAGAAAGTTAGAAAATTAAAAAGTCTAATACCGGAGATATCAGAACAAACCACTCTGTGCGCTGTTTACTTAATATATGGGAAGGTACTTCAGACATGGGAGGCAATTTTTCTTTTAGCTAGGAGAGGATATAACTTTGAGATAATGGAGTTGACTCGATCAATCAACGAAAATTTAGATCTAATTCACACATTTCATTTAGACAAAGAACAGACGCATCTTAAAAAATGGTTTGAGGGTGAAATAATTACGAATAGAGTAGCTCGCCGGTTGTCAGATGAATTTATTAAGAAGGGATCCATTAAATCTGTGGAAGAGCATGGTTTGTCACCTTACAGCATGGCCACAGATGTATATAGAGGTTTTTCTAAGTATACACATTGTTCTTACGCCGCACTTTTGGATAGTGTAGATGTTTTCAATGAAGATTTTGATTGGAATAGGTATGGCGGTGCACATTATACCTTGAGAAATATGGAGGCTCTAAAAAATGCTATGGTGACCACTTTAATTGCTTTGAAAATGACTTACATGGAGTTAAAAGACCCGGAGAGTTATAAGGAAGTAGATAACATTCTTGTTGAGTTTGCTGGGCCAATGGATGAGCAGTCGTTAAAAGATTTAATTCCACGGGTTAAAGAATAAAATTTGTGGACCTTTCTATCATTTTAATTTTGGTAGGACTCTTATTTAATACAGCGGCATCGTTAGTGATGCTATATCCTTATTTGCGAGCACATGAGAATGTCGATGATGATCTTATCGTAGATATGGATCACAAAGGTAATTACAAGCAAAAGAGACACCTAAAAGGTAGGAAGTTGGGAAAAGTTGGCTTTATCCTTTTTACTATTGGATTTGGCCTTCAGTTCTTTGGGGTTTTTCTACAGGTATGAGTTGGGAGTCAGACCACTTACCCGATTTCTTAGATGTTGCACATATTCCCAATCCTCCAAAATTATAATAAGATTTAGACTGGGGAGCCAACTTAATCGCCAAGAAGGCGGTTTTTATCCTTAATAACCATTAGTAGACCACCGTTCGTAATCTGAGAGACCATAGACAATGGTCCAATAATTGGCTTAAATTTGAGTTGGAGGTGAGGGTTTAAGGGTTTGAGTCGCCGTCTGGGAGCCTAAAAAAATAAAACGCCACTCTTTATTGAATGATTGTTTTTGTGAAAATCTATATAACCTAACTCTTTACAAATATCTAAATTAACTTAAAATACATCTGCAGTTAAGGAGGGAAGAGAAAAATGTATATTTCCTCTTGGAGCGGCGGCAAAGATAGTTGCCTTGCCGTCTATAAGGCAAAGCGTGAAGGATATGATATTTCGTATCTCTTCAACACTATTTCCAGAGAATTCAAGCGTGTCCGATTCCACGGCATAGAAGCCGGGCTTATCCAAACACAAGCCCAAGTAATGGGTATTCCCATTTTGCAAGTAGAGACTACGCCCGATGGATACGAACAAGAATTTAAGGAAGCCGTGCGGAGATTGCTTCCAGGAGGAGTATCGGGAATGGTCTTTGGTGATATTCACCTCCAGCACTGTTTAGAGTGGGCAGAGAAGATTTGCGGAGAACTCGGTCTTCGGTTGGTTGAACCTCTCTGGGGTCGCAATCCAGAAGAAATTCTTTTAGAATTCATAGATTCGGGATTTGAGGCAATAATAGTAAGCACCCAAGCAAGTCTTCTTGGTGAAGAGTGGATTGGAAGAAGACTGGATATGGAATTTCTTAAAGACTTGAGAGCATATAAACATATTGACCCTTGCGGTGAGAACGGCGAATACCATACCCTTGTAGTAGATGGCCCGCTATTTAAGAAGAAAATAAGGATACTGAAAAGCAGGCCAGTTAAAATGGAAGGTTATTGGTTCTTGGATATTATGGATTATAGGCTTGAATAACAAAACTATAATTGTTCTTTTTTAGTGGCGACCCGAGGTTATCGTGTCGCCTTTTTCTTTTCATAGATGAAGCCACAAAAAAATCGCCAAGAAGGCGGTTTTTTGATAGAATGAAATAATGAAAAAGATATGCTACAATAAGCTAATTCGTGACAAAATACCAGAAAAGATTAAAAAGAGCGGGGGCGATTTTAAAATAAGAAAATTAAACGCAAAAGATTTTGAAAAAGAACTCATAAAAAAAGTAGGGGAAGAAGCAGACGGTTTACTTGCCGCAAAAACTAAAAAGAAATTGATTTCAGAGTTAGCCGATGTTTTAGATGTTGTTCAGGAAATAAAGAGATTTAAGGGAATTACAAATCAGCAAATAAAAAATGCCCAGAAAGAGGGTACAAAGATTAAGGGAGGGTTTAAAAAGAGGCTGTTTCTTATTTGGTCATCAGATACTGGTTATAAAACTAATGAACGAAGGTATAAAAAATAAAAGTTACTAAAATACCATTCTAATCGCCAAGAAGGCGGTTTTTTGTTTTCAATCACAATAAACTAACCTATAGCACGCGCAGCGTGATATATCGAACATAGTTCGTTATAATAAAATCAATGAAAAAGCATAACAGTGCTTTTATTATTTTAGGTATTCTGTTTTTCCTTAATATCTTAGCCTGGATTGCTGTTTACGATTTAAGCCAGCCAAGATTCCTTGAGGTTACTTTTTTTGATGTCGGCCAAGGTGATGCTATTTTTATTGAAACCCCGCAATCGCATCAAATTTTAATTGATGGGGGACCGGATTCCACTATTTTGGAAAAACTGGGAAAGGAAATACCTTTTTTCGATAGAACGATTGATCTTATAATTTTAACTCATCCTGATAAAGATCATCTTGCTGGGCTTTTGGAGGTGTTAAAAAGATATAAAGTGGAAAATATTTTATGGACGGGAATTGTGAAAGATACGTCCGAAGCTCGAGAATGGCAAAAGTTAATTCAAAAAGAGGGAGCTCAGATTTTCATTGCCAAAGCTGGCCAAAGGATAGGGGCATCTAGAGCTCGTTTAGACATTTTACATCCATCTGAAAATTTAGAAGGAAAAACGGTGAAAAATACGAACAATACTTCAATTGTCGCTCGATTAGTTTTTGGAGAAAATTCTTTTTTGCTGACTGGTGATATCTATAAATCAGTGGAGAAAACATTGGTTGAGAAAAACATTTTCATTGATTCTGATATTTTAAAAGTAGCTCATCAAGGCAGCAGGACCTCAACTGCCGAAGAGTTTCTGGAAGCTGTTACTCCTGAGATCGCCGTAATCCCGGTCGGCAGGAATAATCGCTACGGACATCCCCATCAAGAAACTTTGGAAACTTTAAAGAAACATGGTATAAAAGTGCTGAGGACTGATGAAGACGGAGATATTAAAATTATTTCTGACGGAACAAATCTAAAAATAAAATAACTGTTCGTATATTCGTAAATATTCGTAATTCGTAGGACTATGAGGGATATTAACTTCCCGATTTTTAAAACAAAAATTAAAGGTCCCACTCGGAAATTCAATTTAGCTGATCCCAAAGAGATACAGGAATATTTTGAGTTCAAGGCGGGATCGGAAATCAAGAAATTAAGAGAGTATCTCAAGAAAAATACTTTCATTGCTTATCTCTTGGGGAAAAAGAATTCTGGCAAAGGAACTTACTCAAAGATATTTGCAGAGATTGTTAATAAAGAACGCGTGAGTCACGTTTCGATTGGAGATATCGTTCGAAAATCGCACCAAGAAATTTTAGAACAAAAAAACAAAGAAGAATTGATACACCGGCTTTCCTCAAATTATCGAGGCTTCCTTCCCATTGAGAAAGCAATTGAAAAACTCTTGAGTAGAAATACGGAGACTCTTTTGCCAACTGAATTTATTTTAGCCTTAGCGAAAGGAGAGATAGACAAAATGGAAAGAAAAGCCCTTTTTATAGATGGTTTTCCGAGAGATTTGGATCAGATCTCATATTCTTTATTTTTCCGAGACCTTATTGGTTACAGATCTGACCCTGATGTCTTTATTTTGATTGATGTTCCTGGAAAAGTAATTGACGAGAGAATGAAATTTCGAGTAGTGTGTCCTAACTGTCAAACCCCCAGAAATTTAAGGCTTCATCCAGCGAAAGAAGTTAGATACGATGAACTGAGCAAAAAGTTTTTCTTTATTTGTGATAATCCCACTTGTCAGGAAATAAAAATGGTCGCAAAAGAAGGAGATGAGCGAGGAATAGAGCCAATAAAGAGGCGTTTTACAATGGATGAACGGTTGATTAAACAAGCCTTCGCTCTTTATGGAATTCCCAGGATTCTTCTGAGAAATTCAGTTCCTGTAGAGAGGGTAAAAGAATATGTAGATGATTATGAAATTACTCCCGAATATAACTATAAGTGGATAGAGGAAGATAAAAAGGTGGAAATAATTGAAAAACCCTGGGTTTTTCCTGATGATAAAGGAGTTCCTTCTTACAGTTTATTGCCTCCGGCAGTGGTTCTTTCTTTAATTAAACAAATGGTAGATGTTTTACATTTCTGAAAATACTTTAGAAAGCTAATAAAATTTTTGGAAATAGTTAATAAACTGTGGATATCCTGAAGAAATATGTAAAATTTTAAACCTTGACTGAGTTTCTTAAACTGCTACAATAAAATTAGCCCTGTTCGTTTTTTCTAGCCAGATTCTGGAACAAAAGTTCTTTCTCGGGAGTCCTACATTTCTTGAGCCCGTGGGCTCAGGGTGCGGACACCCACTAGAAATGATTTACCGGAAGATTCTCTAGAAAGAAGGCAGGGCTTCAAAAAGGCACCACATTGTGGCGCTTTTTTGTTGCATTTACTAAATTTTGTACAAACTTATTTTGAAAAAAAATTATTGTATCGTAACGCCTATAATTAAAGTTGTTCCTGTTCAACTTCAATTCCGTGCCCATGCTCAACCTCTATAAGTCCAGCTGATGCAGAAAGCCCCAGAAGAATCAAGAATGCACTCACAATCCAAAACACTTTATTTTTCACCCCGTGTCTGAGCTTATACCAAATGAAAGGAATCAGCATGAATATGATTAGCGACCACCATCCTACCCATGACGGCGCCTCCCATACTCCTTCGGCAACAGGATGGCCGGGTTGTTCGGCAAGATTCGGAGCTATGTTATATACAGATCTATTCCATGAAGCATGAAATATAGAATCTTCCCACCAGTGCATACCAAAAAGACCATAGGTAAGGATAAATGCTCCGGCAAGAACTAACCCTACGCCAGTTAAAATATGAATTTTTGCTGATGCTTTACCCATCCACTGGATACTTTTGATTCCCAGTATTGTCAAAAGAACGAGGAATATAAGAGGCGTGGCTCGACCGAGGCCGTGAACCAAGCCCAACCAGCCTCCCGTTACCAATGAACCTGTAGAGGCGATGTAGGTTAAGAGTACATAAAAAGCAGGATTGGGACACCCAATTCCTGCATTTCCTAAAAACATCCCTAAAAGAAAAGTTTTGCCGTATCCTCCCGTAATCCAATTAGGAATACGATGCGTAAATATCGGAAGTGGGATTTGCAAAAGCTTAAGTTCGGTCAAGGCAAAAATGAGAGCCATTGCTCCAGCTACAACAAACATTACTCTTGTGAATTGATCAAGTCCAAAGTAATCACCTAAGAAAGCTGTGACAATTCCATAAAGCGCCAGAGTCACCGAAAGCCCCAAACCGAAAGCTACCGCAATACCCAGGGCTCGACCCTGCTTTTGTTCTTTGGCAGCAATAGGAATAATAACAAAAGCTAACGGCAAGGTGCAGGGCAAAAATATCATGGAAAGCCCAGCGGTAAAAGAAAGCAAGGCACTAACGGCATTGTCACTTTGAATGGCTAACCACAAAAGGCCTCCGACAATAACCAGAAAGATGATAAAAGTTAAGGATACAATAAATTTATTACTCATATTTGTAAACCATGTTCCTCAATTTTTTCATCTCTCAGAGATGTTTTCCTTAGGATTGAGAGAAATTGCTTTTAGTCGGGGCACTGGGATTCGAACCCAGAATCTTACGCACCCCATGCGCAAATGTTAACCATTACACTATGCCCCGTTCGCTTCGCTCAAAATCAAA
Source organism: Patescibacteria group bacterium (assembly GCA_018609195.1). Classification (GTDB taxonomy): domain Bacteria; phylum Patescibacteriota; class Minisyncoccia; order Minisyncoccales; family RBG-13-36-15; genus JAHCSE01. The sequence goes on along the minus strand of JAHCSE010000001.1, from coordinate 32,234 downwards.
TATAAAATATAAAAGATAAAAAATAGATAGGGTGTTTATATGCTAATTATTTTTTATTTTCTTTTCCCCATCGCCTTAATACATTTTGTACAAGCTAAAACTCTTTTTCCAGAAGGCAACTTTGCCCATTGTAAATTAGGGTATTGCCTTCTTTTTATAGTTGGATTATATTTTCCCCGGAGTTTAACTCTTCGCCAAACCAACATGGAGCCCTTGCTACAGATTGAGCATTTTTTAGACATATATTAAACTTAACAGAGTTTCCAGTTTTTACAAGTAACTTTTAATTTGCTAAAATGAAATAATATGGAAATTATCTTATTGCTCTTCTCTTTAATTGTTTTACTTTTTTCAGTTGTTATTCATGAAGTTTCCCATGGGCAAGCGGCTTATTTTTTGGGTGATCCTACGGCAAAATACGCAGGCAGGCTTACTTTAAATCCAATAAAGCATTTAGATCCTTTCGGTTCCATTTTTTTACCCTTACTCTTAATTTTGTTTCGAAGCCCAATCCTTTTTGGCTATGCAAAACCTGTTCCTTTCAATCCTTATAACTTGAGAGATCAGAAATGGGGACCAGCTAAAATTGCCCTAGCAGGACCTGCTGCCAACCTTTTGTTAGCGATGCTTTTTGGGGTTTTGAGCCGGATTTTGCCTCTTTCTCAAGAGTTGAAAACAAGTTTAATTTTTGCTTTCTTTTCTGCGAGAACAGAAGATTTACCTTCCTTGCTTCAGGCTTCTCCCCTCGCTCCAGTTTTTCTTATTTTTAGCTTCATTGTCTTTTTAAATGTTCTTTTAGCTATCTTTAATTTAATTCCCATTCCACCTTTAGATGGTTCAAAAGTTCTTTATAGTATTTTACCTTATCGTTTAGAACATATTAAATTTTATTTAGAAACATATGGAATGTTTATTTTGATATTTTTTCTTTTTCTGGTAATCTCTGGCGTAATACCTTTATTTTCATTAATATTTGCAGTTTTCAAGTTTATTATTGGAATTTAATTGACTTAAATTAAAATATTTGATAATCTCAAATGTAAGCGGTCAGCCGCTTAATTATTTTTGAGAGGATAATGTTACTATTGTCTGCGAAACAGAAATAGCAGCCCACGTCGGAAGGGGTCGGGGAAATTTATTCGTATATTCGTACTGATTCGTAATTCGTAGGGTTTATGCCAACTATTCATCAACTAATCAAAAAAGGGAGAAAGAGAATTAAAAAACCTGGAAAGAGGCCAGCTTTGGAATTTAGCTTTAATGTATTAAAAAATAGACCAAAATTTTATCCTTCTCCTTTCAAAAGAGGAGTTTGTCTAAAAGTATTTACCGTTACTCCCAGGAAACCAAATTCTGCCTTAAGAAAAGTAGCGAGAGTAAGATTGACCAATGGTATGGAGGTTACAGCTTACATACCTGGGGAAGGCCATAATTTGCAAGAGCACTCAATAGTTTTACTTCGGGGAGGAAGAGTGAAGGATTTACCAGGAGTAAGATATTATGTGGTCAGGGGGGTTTTAGATGCGGGAGGAGTGGAGGAGAGAAAACAAAGAAGATCAAGGTATGGAACAAAAAAAGAAAAATAATTTATGAGGAGGAAGAAAAAAGAAAAAAGGGAAATTACATCTGACCCGGTTTACAATAACATCATTGTATCAAAGTTTATCAATCAGGTAATGCGGCGAGGGAAAAAGATGCTGGCGAGAAGAATTGTTTATCAGGCCTTTGATATAATTAAAGGAAAAACGAAAAAAGACCCCTTGGAAGTTTTTGATCAGGCTCTGAAAAATGCCTCCCCCTTACTTGAGGTTAAAGCGAAAAGAATTGGAGGTGCTACCTATCAGGTTCCGAGAGAAGTGAAAGGGGAAAGAAGGCTAACTTTAGCTATGCGTTGGATTATCCAAGCTGCCAAATCAAGAAAAGGAAAACCAATGAGAGAGAAATTGGCTGAAGAAATGATAGAAGCCGCAAATAACACTGGCTGGGCAGTGAAAAAGAAAGAAAATACTCACAGGATGGCAGAGGCGAATAGAGCTTTTGCCCACTTTGCGTGGTAACGCAAAGTGGCAGAAAGGGGTCGGGGAAACTGGGTGTTTCCCCGTATAGGAAAACAGTGACTGAGCGAAAGCGAAGGAGCGCCAGAAACCGAGAGGTGTCTGGGGAGTGAGCCCGAAGGACGCCAAAGGCGTCCGCCAGCGCTCTGCGCTGGAGGAGGGCGAGCGACCATTTGGCTTGGTGATTCGCTCGGGCAAAGCCCCCTCAAAGAGACACAATAATTTTTCCCAGCGAGGAAAATTTTGTTCAACTCTCGGCGTCGCTGTTCCTCGCTTTACTCGGACACCTTGCCAGCGACGCCTCCGAGATGCTCTTTGAGAAGCTTACCCTCGCTTTAGATCCGCGTAAATCCGCTTCTACAAATTATGCCTCGTTTGTATCCAATAGAACGAACTCGCAATATTGGTATTATTGCTCATATCGATGCTGGGAAAACAACCGTTACTGAGCGGGTGCTTTTCTATACTGGAATTTCTCATAAAATTGGAGAAGTTCATGAAGGGGAGGCAATAATGGATTGGATGATTCAAGAAAAAGAAAGGGGAATTACTATTACAGCTGCAGCCACTACTTGTTTTTGGACTCCATCCACCTATCACCCACACACCGCCCCCGGTCAATCCAAAGAAAAAAGCAAAAAAGATGAGTATCGAATAAACATTATTGATACTCCTGGCCATATTGATTTTACAGCGGAAGTACAAAGATCTTTGCGAGTTTTGGATGGGGCGGTAGTGATTTTCGATGGAGTAGCAGGAGTAGAACCTCAATCTGAGACGGTATGGCATCAAGCAGATAGATTTTCTGTTCCCAGAATTTGCTTTATCAATAAAATGGATAGGACAGGAGCTTCTTTTGAAAAGAGCTTGCAATCAATTTGGGAAAAATTATCTCCCCAGGCGGTGGTTCTTCAATTACCAATTGGTAGCGAGGAAAATTTTGAAGGAGTGATTGATCTCTTTACAATGCGAGCCTTAAAATTTGAAGGTGACTTTGGCCAGAATGTTGTTGAAGAAGAGATACCTGAAAATTTGCGCAAGATCGCTAAAGAGTGGCGAGAAAAATTAGTGGAGAAAATTGCAGCTGAAGATGAGAAACTTTTAGAGAAATACTTAGCCAAAAAGGAAATTTCAATCAATGAATTGAGAGAAGTATTGAGAAAAGCCACAATTTCCTACAAACTCATCCCGGTATTTTGTGGATCAGCTTTGAGAAATAAAGGAATTCAGCCTCTCTTAGATGGAATTGTGAATTTTTTGCCTAGCCCCTTGGATTTACCTCCGGTGAGAGGAGTTGATCCTCGAAATGGTCAGGAAATTGAAAGAAAAGTTTTAGATTCAGAATCATTTTCCGCTTTGGTTTTTAAATCTGCTGCTGATCCTTATGTTGGAACTTTAAATTATTTCCGAGTTTATGCAGGTAGCTTAAAAAGAGGTTCTTATGTATTAAATGCAACTACGGGCGAGAAAGAGAGAATTGGGAGAATTTTAAGGATGCATGCGGCAGATCGTGAGGAAGTACAAGAGTTTTTCGCTGGAGATATTGGGGCTACGGTTGGATTAAAAAAAACTAGTACTGGTCATACTCTTTGTGACCCTGATAACCCCATTGTCTTAGAAAAAATTACCTTTCCAGAACCTGTCATTTCCATTCGAATTGAACCGAAAACGAAGGCCGACCAAGAGAAAATGAGTTTAGCTTTGAAAAGATTGGCTGAGGAAGACCCCACTTTTAAAATTAAAAGTGATTTAGAAACGGGAGAAACTATTATCTCAGGAATGGGGGAGCTCCATTTAGAGATAATTAATGATCGAATGAGAAGAGAATTTAAGGTGGAAGCTTCATCCGGAAGACCTCAGGTTGCCTATAAAGAAACAATAAAAGAGGAAACTTCAGCTGAAGGAAAATATATTAGACAATCAGGCGGCAGAGGCCAATATGGTCATGTTTTCTTGAAAATTCGGCCCAAAACACGAGGAGAGGGATTTGAATTTATCGACGAGATTAAAGGAGGAATCATCCCAAAAGAATTTATCCCCGCTGTGAAAAAAGGAGTGAAGGAAGCTATGGAAAAAGGGATAACTGCAGGCTATCCTATGGTTGACATCGAAGTGACTCTTTATGATGGTTCCTATCATGAGGTTGATTCCTCAGAATTTGCTTTCAAGATAGCTGCATCTGCTGCTTTGCAAACGGCCGCCAAAAGAGCAAAACCTATTTTACTTGAACCGATAATGAGATTAGAAGTAATTATTCCTTCTGAATTTTTTGGAGATACTATTGGGGATTTAGGAGCGAGGAGGGGGAAGATTGAAGAAACAAAAGATAGGTTAAATTTGAAAATAATTTCAGCTAAAGTTCCTCTGGCTGAGATGTTTGGTTATGCCACAGCTTTGCGATCGATGACCGAAGGCCGAGGAACGTTTACTATGGAGTTTGATCACTACGGTGAAGTGCCAGGGAACATCGCACAAGAAATTATAGAAGGCAAACGGAGATAATTTTAGATAAAACTCCATAGTGAAGCAGAAAGGGGTCGGGAAAACTGGGTGTTTTCCCGTGTAGGAAAACAGGGAGGAGCGAAGCGACGACCGCCAGAAACCGAGAGGTGTCTGGGGAGCGGAGCGAAGCGACCCGCCACAACTTCGAAGATGTTGGCGGGGAGCGCCAGCCGAAGACTGGAGGAGCGGAGCGACTTTACGATGGAATTCGACCATTACGGAGAAGTACCTCAGAATATTACTCAGGAGATCATTGAGGGAAAGAGGAAATAGGATAATCCACAACCAATCTATTGACCCCGTTAGGAATTTTTGATACAAAGGAAATTAGTTAGTAAACTAGCTTGACTATTTTTCAGGGTTTACTAAGATAATAATATAAGATCAGCTTTTAGCTTTCAGCTTATAGATAATTAGTAAATTTCTAAAACCTAGAAGCGAGAACCTAGAAGCTCTTACAAAATGGCAGAGAAAGAAAAATTTGAAAGGGTAAAACCCCATCTCAACGTAGGGACAATTGGCCATGTCGATCATGGAAAGACTACGCTGACTGCCGCTATTTTGAAAATCTTGGGGTTAAAAGGATTGCGGACCTCAAAAAAGACAGTGGAGGAAATTGATTCAGCTCCCGAAGAAAGGGCTCGAGGATTGACTATCAATATTACTCACGTTGAATACGAGACCGAGAAAAGACACTACGCTCATATTGATTGTCCAGGCCATGCAGATTACATCAAAAACATGATTACGGGAGCTGCTCAAATGGATGGAGCAATTCTAGTAGTTTCTGCTCCTGATGGCCCCATGCCCCAGACTAGAGAACACATTTTATTAGCAAGACAGGTTGGTCTGCCTTCAATTGTTATTTTCTTGAATAAATGCGATCTCGTAGAAGATCAAGAGATGATTAACTTAGTGGAGTCAGAACTCAGGGAGCTTTTGAAAAAATATGGTTTCCCAGGAGATAAAACTCCAATAATTAGAGGATCGGCTTTGAAAGCCTTGGAGGCCAGTTCCCCTGATGATGAAAAAGCTAAACCAATTTTGGATTTGGTTAAAGCCTTAGATGATTTTATTCCAGAACCAGTGAGAGAAATTGATAAACCCGTTTTGATGGCTATTGAAGATGTTTTCTCTATTGCAGGGAGAGGAACGGTGGCTACGGGCAGAATCGAACGGGGAATAGTTCACCCTAATGAAGAAGTTGAACTGGTTGGTTTGCGACCTACTATTAAAACTGTGGTTGTGAGTATTGAAATGTTTAACAAAATACTTGACGAAGGAAGAGCAGGAGATAATGTTGGAATCTTAGTAAGGGGATTAAAAAAAGAAGAAGTGGAAAGAGGTCAGGTTCTAGCTAAACCGGGTTCAATTACCCCCCATACTGATTTTGAAGGAGAAGTCTATGTGCTAACGAAAGAAGAAGGGGGAAGGCATACTCCTTTCTTTTCTGGTTATAAACCCCAATTTTATTTCCGGACCACCGATGTTACAGGAGAGGTAACTTTACTAGAAGGTACAGAAATGGTTATGCCAGGGGATACGGTTAATTTGAAGATCAAATTAATTTTTCCTATCGCCTTGGAAGAAAAACAAAGATTTGCCATCAGAGAGGGAGGAAAGACAGTGGGGGCAGGAGTGGTGACGAAGATAGTGAAATAGGGTCTAGCGCCTAGGTTTTAGCGTCGAGTTTTTTTAAATTTAATATCACTTAATAGACCTAGATCCTAAACGCTAAAACCTAAAAATTTTTTGTCCTTTTTAAGATGAAAGTTAAGGAAAAATCAAAAGAAATTGAGGAAGAAGTTAAGCCAAGGATTAGGATAAGGCTTAAAGCCTATGACCACAAAGTTATAGATAGCAGTGCTCGGCAGATTGTGGAGACTGTTTTAAGATATGGGGCGGAGGTCTCGGGACCTGTCCCCTTACCAACTGAAATTCACAAATACACCGTCAATAGATCTTCTTTTATCCACAAAGATGCCCGAGAACAGTTTGAAACGAGAATTCACAAAAGACTCATTGATATTTTAAATCCTAGCTCAAAAGTGATCGATTCTCTGATGAATTTAAATTTACCAGCCGGAGTTGACATCGAAATAAAAATGTAGATGGCAACTCCGCACAGAAGGGGTCGGGGAGACTGGGTGTCTCCCCGTGTAGGAAAACAGCGAGTGAAGCGAGCGTTAGAAACCGCGGGTTTCTAAGGAGCGGAGCGACGGAGGTGATATCGAAATAAAAATGTAGATACCTACGAATATATTTTTTATCTCATTATGATAAGAAATAATTATTTCAAAAATTTATAAAATTATAAAATTAACTAACCTACAAAATAAAGTACCGGGTTAGTGCCCGGTATTTTGTTGGAAAATTATTATTCGTATATTCGCAAATATCAACCCTCCGGGGAGTCGCTTAGCGATAGAGTAATTCGTAGGAAAGTATGAAGTTTATTCTTGGTCAAAAATTAGGAATGTCCCAGATATTTGATGAAAAAGGTAATGTCTTGTCAGTAACAGTAATCGAGGCTGGCCCCTGTTTTGTCACGCAAGTGAAGACCGAAGAAAAAGATAGGTACGAAGCTATTCAACTCGGTTTTAAAAAAATAGAGAAAAAAAAGCGGATTAAAAAACCACTGAGGAAAAAACCTTTCAGATTTCTAAGAGAATTTAAAAATAAAGCAAAGGATTTTAAAGAAGGGCAAAAGATTGATGTTTCAATTTTTGAGGAAGGAGAAAAAGTGAAAATTTCTGGTATCTCAAAAGGAAAAGGATTTGCCGGAGTAGTCAAAAGATGGGGATTTGCTGGAAGAGGAGCTTCTCACGGAGTAAAGCATGAAGCCAGAACTCCGGGATCTGTTGGTTCTTCATTCCCAGAGAGAGTGATTAAAGGAAAAAAAATGCCAGGCAGAATGGGCTTTGAAAGAGTTACAGTGAAAAATTTAAAAGTTGTGAAAGTTGATGCAGAAAATAATTTATTAGCAGTGAAGGGAGCAGTACCAGGAGCAAAAGGAACACTGCTTGAAATTAGAGGATAAGCGTTCGGGCAAAGCTTCCTCAAAGAGACACAATAATTTTCCCCAGCGAGGAAAATTTTGTTCAACTCTCGGCGTCGCTGTTCCTCGTTGCGCTCGGACACCATGCCAGCGATGCCTCCGAGATGCTCTTTGAAAAACTTACCCTCGCTATTAACTTATGTTTATTAAGACTTACAATCAAGAAGGAAAAGAAGTTGGGAAAACTTCATTACCAAAAGAAATTTTTGATGTGAAAATCAATCCTGATTTAGTACATCAGGTAGTGGTGAGCCAGATGGCAAATAGAAGGATTCCTATCGCTCATACCAAAATTAGAGCTGAGGTTCGGGGTGGAGGAAGAAAACCCTGGCGGCAAAAAGGAACAGGGAGAGCGAGGGCAGGCTCTATTCGTTCTCCAATCTGGCGAGGAGGAGGAATCACTTTTGGACCAAGAAAAACGAGAGTTTTTAAGCAAAAAATTCCTAAAAAAATGAGAAGAAAAGCTTTGTTTATGGTATTATCAACGAAAGCTAAAGAAAATTTAATAGTTCTTTTGGATTCTTTAAAATTAGATAAACCAAAGACAAAATTGATTGTTGAGATTTTAAATAATCTACCAATAAAAAAAGCATCTTGTTTGATTGCTCTTCCTACAAAAGAGGAAGCTGTCATTAGAGCCTCAAAAAATATTCCTAAAGTAGAAACTACCCAGACTAAAGATTTAAATCCCTTGGACTTACTTTCTTTCAAATATTTATTAATACCTAAAGAATCAATAAATATAATAAAAGAGACATTCCTGAAACCCAATTTGCTGCCCAAAATGGAGAGGGGTCGGGAGAACCATAGGTTCTCCCGTGTAGGAAAACAGCAAGCGAAGCGAGTGTTAGAAACCGAGGGTTTCTAAAGAGCGAGCCCGAAGGTCGCCGAAGGCGACCGCCAGCCAAAGGCTGGAGGAGGGCGAGCGACTTCGCTCTGTAATAACAATATGGGAATTTTAGACCGTTTTCGAAAGAAAAAAATTAAAAAAGAGAAAAGAGAAATTCCAGAAAAGAAGGTGAAGGAAGTGAGAGAACCTGAAATTCCTCCAGAAGAAAAAAGAATTGAGAGAAAGGGAATTCCCCTTCATGCCTATCGAATATTAAAATCCCTCCATATCACAGAGAAAGCTACCGATTTGACTAAAAAAAATCAATACGTTTTTAAAGTTTATTCCAGATCTAATAAGATTGAGATTAAAAGGGTAATTGAAGGTCTTTATGGAGTGAAGGTCGTAGATGTTAAAATTATAAAGATTCCTCAAAAAAGGAGAAGATTAGGGAGAATAACTGGCTGGAGAAAAGGATATAAAAAAGCAATAGTCAAAATAAAAGAGGGACAAAAAATTGAAGTGTTGCCAAGATAAAACTTAATTTTTATGAAAAGAGATAAATCAACATCAATTAAAATATTATCTAAAAAAGAGCCCGAAAAAAGATTACTCCTGCACTTAAAGAGTGCGGCCGGCAGAGGATCAAGTGGCAGGATTACGGTGCGGCACCGAGGGGGAGGGGTAAAAAGGCTCTATCGAATTGTTGATTTTGGCCAGGAAAAAATGGGAAAGAAAGCTAAAGTCATATCTCTTGAATACGATCCTTACAGATCTGGGTTTTTAGCTCTTCTGGAATATGAGGATGGAGAGAGGAGATATATTTTAGCTCCCCAAAACTTAAAAATTAAAGATGAGGTTCAGATTTCAGAGAAAGCCCCAATATCTGCTGGAAATCGAATGAAATTAAAAAATATTCCCTTAGGCACCATGATCTATAATATTGAAATTGAGCCAGGCAGGGGAGGAAAACTGGTCAGGGGGGCTGGAACCGGAGCTCGGGTTTTGGCCCAAGAAGATCAATTTACTCATTTGGAGATGCCTTCTAGAGAAATTAGAAAAATTTCCAATCGATGTTTCGCTTCAATTGGAATGGTCTCTCACCCTGAAAAAATTTACGAGATAATTAGCAAAGCAGGAAGAACAAGATTAAAAGGAAGGAGACCTACTGTTCGGGGAACAGCCATGATTCCTCCTGATCATCCCCATGGGGGAGGGGAGGGGAAGGCTCCCATTGGCTTGAAACATCCAAAAACTCCTTGGGGAAAACCAGCTCGAGGGGTGAGGACCAGAAAAAAAAGATGGACAGATAAATACATAATTCAAAGAAGAAAAAAGAAATAATATGGCACGTTCATTAAAGAAAGGTCCTTTTGTTGACCAAAAATTATTAAAAAAAATTAAAAATCTAAAACCTGGTACGAAAGAAATTATTAAGACTTGGTCAAGAAGCTGTACCATCACTCCGGAAATGGTCGGCTTTACTTTCGGCGTTCATAATGGCAAAGAACATATTCCAGTTACTATAACTGAAGAGATAGTTGGTCATAAATTGGGAGAATTTGCCCCAACCACGAAGTTTTTTAGACATGGTGGTAGGATGCAAAGAGAATTAGAGGAAAAAACTAGAGCAAAAGAGACAGAGAAACTAAAATAAAAGGAAAAAGAATAACCAATCTTGTTTATTATTTTATGCCAGTTACAGCTAAGTTAAGATATTTACGAATTGCTCCCCGGAAAGTGAGATTAGTTACTGATTTAGTTAGGGGAAAGTCAGTTTTAGAAGCCCAAACTATTTTAAATTTTACTACCAAAAGAGCAGCTCTTCCTTTACTTAAGCTTTTAAAGCAAGCGATCTCCAATGCTAAAAATACTCTCCAATTAACTGAGGACAATTTTTATATTTCAAAAATCACAGTTGACGAGGGACCAAAACTAAAAAGATGGATGCCCCGAGCCCGGGGACAGGTTTCAGAAATTCAAAAAAAGACTTCCCACATCACTTTGATATTAGAGGAGGTTACGAAAAAACCTAAAAAAGTTAAGGAAGCAAAAAAGGTAGAAAAAGTGGAAAAGATTAAAATTCTCAAAAAAGAGAAACCTAAATTAAGGCCAGAGATAGTCTTACCCAGACCGAAAGTAGAAAGGGAGGTTAAACGGGTCTTTAGGCGGAAAGCCTTCTAAAAATGGCTCATAAAGTTCATCCCAAAATTTTTAGAATAAAAGAGACAGCCGATTGGGGTTCGAGGTGGCTAACTAAAAAAGATTTCTCTAAATTTTTAGAGGAAGATTTCCGAATTAGAGAATTTTTAAAAAAAAGATTAAGCCAGATGGGCCTGGAGAAAATTGAAATTGAAAGATCTGCTGGGAAATTAAATATTATCATAACGACATCCCGACCCGGTTTAATTATTGGTCGAGGGGGAGAAGGAATTGAGAAACTAAGAAAAGATTTAGCGAAAAAGATTTTAACTGCAGATAAAAAAAGGGAGGTTAAAGTTGAAATTCGAGAGATTAGAGACCCCTGGGCCCATGCTCAATTGGTTAGCCAATGGATGGCTCAGCAGATAGAAAAGAGAATCTTCTATAGAAGAGTATTAAGACAGGCCTTGGATAGAATCATGGCTTCAAAACAAGTCCAAGGGGCGAGGGTAGAGGTTTCGGGCAGATTGGGCGGGAGAGAGATTGCGAGAAAGGAATGGCAGAAAAAAGGAAGGCTTCCCCGTCAGACCTTAAGAGCGGATATTGATTATGCAACTGCCGAAGCCTTTTGTGCGTATGGAGTAATAGGGGTGAAGGTCTGGATTTATAAGGGAGAAAAATTTGAATAATATGCTTTACCCAAAAAAAGTTAAACATAGGAAATGGCAAAAGGGGAGATCGAAAGGGATTGAGACCCGAGGAACGGAGCTTGTCCTCGGTAGCTTTGGTTTAAAAAGCCTTGAGAGTAGATGGATTAGTTCCAGGCAAATTGAGGCAGCGAGGAGAGCGATTATTAGATATTTGAAAAAAGGGGGGAAGCTTTGGATTAGAATTTTTCCTCAGAAACCAGTGACTATGAAAGGGACAGAAGTTCCAATGGGTGGGGGGAAAGGATCAGTTGATCATTATGTCTTTCCAATAAAACCAGGCCGGATTATTTTTGAGTTAGAAGGGATAAAAATGGAACAGGCGAAGGAAGCCTTGAGGAGAGCGGGGAATAAATTACCAATCAAAACAAAATTTGTCTTCCGTAAATAAATAATTAAGAAAGCTGTACTTAAAATATGAAAGCTAAAGAGTTAAAAGGAAAATCAACACCTGAACTTCAAAGGTTACTCCAAAATAACCGAGAAAAGTTACGTCAACTTCGATTTGACCTATCTTCAAAGAAAATAAAAAATGTTAGAGAGCTAAGAAAAATAAGAAAAGGTATTGCGAGAATATTAACGGTGTTAAAAAGTTAGCCAACAATTTTTATGCCTAAGCGTCAATTAATTGGAAAAGTTATTTCTAATAAAATGCAGAAAACAATAGTGGTTGAAATTGAAGAGATTATACAACATCCAAAATATAAAAAGCGATATAAAGTCCATAAAAAATATAAAGTCCACGATGAAAAGGAAGAATATAATATGGGAGATAAAGTTGTTATTGAAGAATGTCGGCCAATAAGTAAAGAGAAGAGATGGCGAGTAATCGGCAAAGCCTAAAATAAAAGATAAAAAAGCAAAAATAAAAAACACAAATCAAAAGTTAAAAAAATATTTTACCTTTTATATTTAATATTTTATTTTAGCGAAGCGCTTATGATTCAGCCAAGAACAATGTTAAAAGTAGCCGATAATACTGGAGCAAAAGTTATTCAGTGTTTTCGAGTGTTGGGAGGAACAAGAAGAAGATATGCTCAAATTGGAAATGTGATTGTGGCCACAGTTAAAAAGGCAGAACCGAGAAGATCAGTGAAAACCCACGAGATAGTCAGAGCAGTAATTATTCGTCAAAGAAAACCCTACCGGAGAAAAGATGGGACCTATGTGCGTTTTGATGATAATGCAGCAGTTATTTTAGAGACAAAGAAAGAGCCTAAGGGAGGAAGAATTTTCGGTCCTGTGCCTTATGAATTAAGAGAGAAAGGATTTGAAAAAATAGCAGCTTTAGCAGAGGAACTCGTTTGATATGAAAATAAAAAAAGGTTACATAGCTTTAATAATTTCGGGGAAAGACCGAGGGAGACGGGGCAAGATTTTGAAGGCTCTTCCTAAAGAAGAAAGGATTGTGGTTGAGGGGATTAATGTAAGAAAAAAACATCGCAGAGCTCGCAAATCTGGAGAAAAAGGCCAAGTTATAGAGTTTCCAGCTTCCATTCATGTCTCCAGTGTTAAACTAATTTGTTCAAAGTGTGAGAAGGCTACTCGAGTTGGATATAAGGTGACTGAGGGTAAAAAGTATAGGATCTGTAAAAAATGTGGTCAAGAAGTGTAATAATTTTACTTTATGCTTAGTTTAAAAGAAAAGTATCAAAAAGAGGTGATACCGGCTATGAAAGAGAGGTTTGGCTACAAAAATCCTATGGCTGTTCCTAACATTAAGAAAGTGATAGTCAATACTGGCTTTGGTAAATTTATAGCTGGTAAAACATCAGAGGAGCAAAAGAAAATTGCAGACAGTATTTTGAATGATTTAGCTTTAATTTGCGGACAAAAGCCTATTTTGAGTAAGGCTAAAAAGCCAATCTCTGGTTTTAGAATTAGAAAAGACCAGCCAATAGGAGCGAAAGCCACCCTGAGAAGAAAAATAATGTATGATTTTTTAGAAAGATTAATTAATATTGTCCTACCTAGATCCCGAGATTTCCGGGGGATTAATTCAAATTCTGTTGATAAAAAAGGAAATTTAACTATAGGTATTCGAGAACATATTGCCTTTCCGGAAATATCCCCAGAAAAAACAAAATTAAATTTCGGTTTGGAAATAACTGTGGTTACGACAGCTAAAAACAAAGAGGAGGGAATAGAGTTGTTAAAGTCGCTGGGATTCCCAATTAAAACATAGAACAAAACATGGCTACTAAAGCACAGATTGCAAAATCTTTAAAGAAACCAAAGTTTTCGACTCGAATTGTTCGCAGATGTTTTAGATGTGGGAGAAAAAGAGGATATATGAGAAAATTCGGTTTGTGCCGGATTTGTTTTCGGGAAATGGCAAATAGAGGAGAGATACCAGGAGTTAAGAAAAGCAGCTGGTAGCTTTTATTTAGACATACAAACAAATAAAATGTTAAAATACTTAAACGTTTAAATGTTAATATGAATTATGACAGATCCAATAACTGATCTTCTTAACCGAATACGTAATGCGAAAGCTGTTTCGCATCCGAAGGTAAATGTGCCTTTTTCTAATTTGAAATATGAAATTGCTAAAATTTTAGAACATCAAGGTTTTTTAGAAAAAGTGGAGAAGAAAGGAAAAAATATAAATAAAATTATTGAAATTACTTTAAAGTATGAAGGAAAGGTACCCTCTATCTCTAGTCTCAAAAGGATTTCAAAACCTGGTCAGAGAATTTACAAGAGTACAAAAGAGTTAAAACTAGTAAGAGGAGGTTATGGAATAGCAATTATCTCAACTTCAAAAGGGTTAATGACTAATAAAGAAGCAAGGAAGCAGAAAATAGGAGGAGAAGTTATTTGCGAAATTTGGTAAATTTATGAGTCGTGTAGGCAAAAAACCAATTGAAATACCTCAAGGGGTTGAAGTCAAAATTGAAGGGGAGAAAGTGACGATTAAAGGTCCAAAGGGCGAGCTTTCGAAAGAGCTTCCGCCTGAAATTAAAATTGAATTGAAGGACGCTACTCCTTCGATCACCCTCCCGCCTCAAGCTCGCCCCTCGGGAAAAATTTTAGTGGTTTCTCCCCGAATAGAAACCAAGCGAACTAAAGCTCTTTGGGGCTTAACTAGGAGTCTTTTAGCTAACTCCATTGAGGGATTGACTACGGGTTACGAAAAAAAATTAGAAATAGAGGGTTTGGGCTATCGAGCTTTAATTGAGGGAGAAGATTTAGTTTTGCGAGTTGGATTTACTCATCCTGTAAAAATAAAAGCTCCAGAGGGAATAAAATTTTCAGTAGAAAAGAATGTAATTTCTGTTTCAGGAATTGATAAAGAGTTGGTGGGGCAGATTGCAGCTAAAATAAGAAAGGTTAAGCCCCCTGAACCATATAAAGGGAAAGGAATTAGATATTTTGGGGAAGTTATTCGAAGAAAGGCAGGAAAGAAGGCGGCAACTGAAGCTTAATTGGCAGTTAGTAGTTGGCAGTTTGTAGTTTGGGAAGATTTTGAAAAAATTCGAATATCCCGAACTACCAGCTACAAAATACCAGCTATAAATCTTATGCGAGAAAAGCAACAAAAAAAATTTAGACGCCACAGACGAGTACGAGCCAAGATCTATGGCATCGCTCAGAGGCCTCGGCTTTGTGTATTTAGATCAGCAAAGCATATGTATGCTCAATTAATCGATGATGAAAATGGCAAGACTCTTGCAGCTTCCAGCGACCAAGAGATTCAAAAACCTCGCACCAGCAAAAATTCGATGCGGGGCAGGCAAAAAACTGAAATAAAAAAGACCCAAAAGCAATTGACGAGAAAAGTTGCCGTAGCTTATAAGGTCGGGAAATTAATTGCGGAAAAAGCTTTAAAAAAGAAAATTGAAAAAGTAGTTTTTGATAGAGGAGGTTACAAATACCACGGAAGAGTAAAAGCGCTAGCCGAAGGAGCAAGAGAAGGAGGATTAAAATTTTAATTGTTCTATATGGTAGAAATAATTGCAGAAGAAAAAAAGGAAGAATTTGAATCAAAGCTTTTAGATTTGGCTCGAGTGACTCGGGTGACAGCCGGTGGTCGGCGTTTTAGCTTTCGGGCAGTGGTGGTGACTGGTAATAAAGAAGGGAAAATTGGGGTGGCAGTGGCGAAAGGCCTTAATGTTGCTCAAGCCATTGAAAAAGCTACCAGATTAGCTAAGAAAAATTTAATTACCATTCCCATTGTTGAAGATACTATTCCCCATGAAGTTTATGCTAAATTTGGGCCAGCTAAAGTTTTATTGAAACCTCAAAGAAGAGGAAGGGGACTGGTAGCAGGAGGAACAGTAAGAGTGATTTGTACTTTAGCTGGAATAAAAAATGTTTCATCAAAGATTCTGGGAAGGACAAGCAATAAGTTGAATAATGCGAGAGCGACCATCGAGGCGTTAAAACAGTTAAAAGCACCGAGATAATGGTTACATGGTTAAATGGCTACATGGCTATGTTAAAAATAACCATTTAACCATTGAGCCATTTAGCCATTATTTATGCAACTTCATCAGCTAAAACCAAATTATAAAAGAAAGAGAAAAAAGCGCGTTGGCCGAGGGGGTAAACGCGGAACTTATTCTGGTAAGGGAATGAAAGGTCAAAAATCGAGAGCAGGCAGAAGATTAAAGCCCATTATTCGAGAATTGATAAAAAGGTATCCAAAATTGAGAGGATATAGATTTAAGAGTTTTCAATTAAAACCAACTGTAATTAATGTTGAAATTTTAGAAAAAAAATTTAAAGAGGGAGATACAATTACTCCTAAAGTCTTGCATGAGAAAAGAATATTTCGTAAAATAAAAGGAAGATTGCCCCAGGTTAAAATTCTAGGAAAAGGGAAACTGACAAAAAAGTTATCAATTGAAGAATGTCAGGTTTCAAAGCAAGCTCAAGAGAAAATTGAGAAAGCAGGAGGCGTAATAAAATAAAACATGTGGTATCAAAAAATCATCCAAATATTTAAGATCCGTGATCTCCGCAACAAAATCTTGTTTATCTTGGGAATTTTTGTCATTTTTCGAATAATGGCTAATATTCCTATTCCAGGAATTGATCTCGCAAGAATGAGGGAATTTTTTGAGGCCAATCAACTTTTGGGATTATTAAATATTTTTACCGGCGGTGCCCTTGATAACCTTTCCATTATCATGCTGGGATTGGGGCCTTATATTACTTCAGTTATTATTTTGCAGTTGCTCACAATGATTTTTCCTCAGCTAGAGAAGCTTTATAAAGAGGAGGGGGAGACGGGGCGCCAAAAATTTAATCAATATGGGCGCCTTTTAACTGTTCCTTTCGCTACTCTTCAAGGGTACGGGCTTCTCATTTTACTTCAGCGTCAAAATATTATTGGGACTCTTTCTCCAATCTCTCTTTTAACTTCTCTTTTGACTGTCGCTGCTGGAGCTGTTTTTTTAATGTGGCTCGGGGAGTTAATCTCAGAAAAAGGGATTGGCAATGGTATTTCCCTTTTAATTTTTGCTGGGATTGTTTCTGCTCTTCCAAATAATATCCGCCAACTGATTATTACTTATGATCCTTCAAGGATTCCCGCCTATTTGCTCTTTTTTGCTGGGGCCTTAGCTATTATTGCCGGAGTGGTTTTAGTAAATGAGGCCAGAAGAAATATTCCGGTTTCTTATGCAAAAAGAGTCAGGGGTATGCGAATGTACGGTGGTGTTTCCACCTATTTACCCTTAAATATCAATCCAGCTGGTGTTATTCCAATCATTTTTGCCTTATCTATCTTACTTTTCCCAGGAATGATTGCCAGTTTTTTAGCGGGTGGGGAAGGTATGATTTCAAATATAGCTCAAACCATAGGAAGTATTGTGGACCCTGCCAGAAACCCTTGGAGTTACGGAATTCTCTATTTTCTTTTAGTCGGCCTTTTTACCTATTTTTATACAGCTGTCACCTTTGACCCCAAAGCCATTTCCTCTAATTTGCAAAAAATGGGAGGATTTATCCCAGGCATCAGGCCAGGACCTTCAACCGCCAACTTTTTATATTATGTTTTAAATCGAATCTTATTAATTGGGGCTTTATTTTTAGGGACAATTGCCGTTTTACCCATTATTGTTCAAGGTATAACTGGGGTGGTGCTTTTCCAGTTTCTGGTGGGGGGGACAGCCTTGCTTATTGTGGTTTCAGTGGTTTTAGAGACTATGCGTCAAGTCAGAGCCCAACTTCAAATGCGAGAATACGAAACTTTTTAATGTTCTCAAAAAGAAAGTAATGAGTAATAAACAAGTGATTATATTATTAGGGCCGCCGGGATCTGGGAAAGGGACCCAAGCTGAGTTATTAGCTGAGAAATTGAATTTGTATTACTTGGAGACAAGTAGGATTATCGACGCTAATTTAAAAAATATTAAAAAAGACGATTTTATTATTGTTAAAGGAAAGAAATATTTTTTAATTGAAGAAAAAAAAATGCGAGAGAGGGGAAAACTAATGAGTCCTCCTTTAATTGTTTTTTGGATAAAAAATAAGATTAAAGAACTAGCAAAGGTGGGGAAGGGACTGTCGATAGCCGGCTCTCCTCGGACTCTATACGAAGGGAAAGAAGTTACCCCTTTTCTAAAAAAATTATATAAGGCCTCAAATATAAAAATAATTCTTATCACATTAAGCCCAGAACAATCTATCTGGAGAGGCACAAGAAGAAGAATCTGTAAGTTAATGCGCCATCCGATTTTGTATACACAAGAAACCGCCAAATTGAGAAAATGTCCCTTAGATGGTTCAAGATTAATAATTCGTAAGGATGATACCAGAGAAGTGATTAAAGTTAGATTAAAAGAATATCAAGAAAGAACACTTCCTTTGATAGATTATTTCAAAAAACACGGATTACAAATAAAAGAAGTTAATGGCGAACAATCGGTGGAGGCAGTTTTTCAAGATATTTTAAAGGCTTTAAAATGATAACGATTAAATCCTCAGAAGAAATTCAAATCATGACAGAAGGTGGAAAAATTCTTGGCAAGATAATGAAAGAATTGATAGGGAAAGTAAGACCGGGAATAACGACTAAAGAACTGAACAGGCTCGCAGAGAGCCTGATTTTAAAATATGGGGGGAAATGTTCTTTCAAAGGATATGAAGGTTTTCCAACCTGTCTCTGTAGTTCAATCAACGAAGAGATTGTCCATTCTGTTCCTTCTAATCGAGTTTTGAAAGAAGGAGATGTTTTAACTTTGGATTTGGGGATTTTATATAAGGGTTTTCACAATGATATGGCGGTGACCTTACCAGTAGGAAAAGTTAATCCGGAAACATTACGATTAATAAGAGTAACAAAAAAGGCTTTAAAAAGAGGAATTAAAAAAGTAAGGCCAGGAAATACCATAGGGGATATCTCAAATACCATTCAAAGATATGTGGAATCTCAAGGATACAATGTAGTAAGAGAACTCTGTGGCCACGGAATTGGCAAAGAATTACATGAGGACCCAAAAATTTTAAACTATGGGAAAAGACATAAAGGAATTGAGCTAAAAGAAGGTATGGTAATTTGCATTGAACCTATGGTAACAATAGGGGATTGGAAACTTAAAAAAACAAAAGATGGGTTTGGCTATGAAACTCAAGATGGTTCTCTTTCAGCCCATTTTGAACAAACAATTGCGGTAACAAAAAATGGCAGCCGAGTATTGACAAATTTGGAATAATAGATTATAGGGAAGTTAGCACAAATTTCCACGCCCTGCATTTTATAGATAGGAAAGGGAGAGAAATGCAGCCAGGAGAGATAATAGTGGCTGGGAGGACGATAAAAATCATTGAAGACCCTACTAAGGAACAAATGCAAAACTTCCCGAGGGAATTTTTTACTGGTATAACGCATTACTCTTGGCGCCAGCGCCCATGGACTGCCTGGGTCTCCGGTCAGACGATAAGATTTGCTAAAAACAGGGAGGAAGCGATAGCTGTTATAACAAAAGAGTTAGAGTTCGGGAAAAGAAGATAAGAAATCTCTCATCCTTCACCCAGGCCTAAAATGGGTTCACATCCGAAAGGGGCGCTCGAGTGGCTGAGCGCCCCATTTTTTTATTGACAGAATTATAACAATAGATTATATTACAATCAGCACAAAATTCCATAAGTCCTGATCATTTGGCAGAGGAGAAAAGGAGGTTCTGGGAATGACAGTTTTGTTCGACAAGACAGTTCAGCTCCGAGTTCAAGTAGTCCAGCATGATAGACCTGGCAATGTAACGCTTTCAATGAGCGCTGAGCCAAATAAAGGCAATCCTGATGATGATGCACTCCAAGCAATAAAGTGGATTCGAGTATTCTTCGCCGATAAGTACCGTGAAGTGAAATCCTGTAAAACACCGAGAGGGGATCAGATCTATCTCATCACCTTCTAATTCACAAAATACCTATCTTAAAAGGGGTGTCAGCTAGCTGAACGCCCCGTTTTTGTTTCTAAAAATTTTTGTGCTAAAATAATCTAATGCCAAATAGAACTTATTTATCCGTTATCATTCCTGTTTATAATGAAGAAAGGCGTTTGCCAAAAACTTTGACTGAGATTGATAAGTATTTAAGAAAGCAAAATTATGATTCTGAGATAGTTGTGGTTAATGATGGCTCAAAAGATAAGACTGCCGAAGTTGTAAAAAATTTACAAAGTCGAATAAAAAATCTGAGATTGATTGATAATAAAGAAAATAATGGGAAAGGTTTTGTGGTAAGGCAAGGAATGTTAGAGGCAAAAGGGGAGTACAGATTGTTTACTGATGCTGATAATGCTACTTCTATTGATCAAGTTGAGAAAATGTGGCCAGAGCTTGAAAAGGGTTTTGAAGTTGTTATTGGGTCGAGAGATATCAAGGGAGCTGTCATTGCTGTTCCTCAATCTTTCATAAGAAGGAGATTGGGGGATATTTTTAATTTAATTGTTCAGGTAGTTTCTGGCTTGTGGGGGATTTGGGATACTCAATGTGGTTTTAAAGGATTTACACAAAAGGCGGTAGATGATATTTTACCAAAATGTAAAATTAATCGCTGGGCTTTTGATGTTGAAATTTTAGTAATAGCTAAGACATTAGGTTATAAAGTAAAAGAGATCCCGGTAAAGTGGATTAATGATCCTGAAAGCAAGGTAAAACTGAAAGGAATGATAAAGATGCTTTTTGAGGTTTTCCAAATAAGATGGAATGTGATCACGAAAAAATATGGCTAAAAAACATATCAAAATGATCGAAAAAGAATTAAAGGTTTGCCCCCCAGGAGTTTGTCCCTCCGAACTTCGTTTTGACCTTGTTTCTAAAGACTGGATAACTATTGCTACAGCCAGAGCTAAGCGGCCAGAGACCTTTAAAAGAGAAAAAAGGAAAGTTGTTATCGCCCCAAAAAAGACCTGCCCTTTTTGTCATTTGGAAACTCAAGAAAAACCAACTTTGATTTTCACTGAAGGCAAAAAAGTACCCTTTGGTCTCCAACCCACCCTCCGCCCTCCTGCTAAAGACGGGCCCCTAGACATCCCTAAAAACTGGACAACTATTGTTATTCCTAATAAATTTCCAGCTTTTGCCAGAGATACCAGTTTAAATGAAAGAACCGAAGGTCCTTATCAGTTAATGGATGCTATGGGTTTTCATGAGGTAGTTATCACCCGAGATCATGTAAAACAGATTGCTCAATTTTCAATAGAGCAAATTAAAGAGGTAATAGATGCCTATCAAGAGAGATATTTGAATTTAATGAATGAGAAATTTGTTAATTACGTTTCCATTTTCCATAATCAGGGAGCAGAAGCTGGAGCATCAGTTTTCCACCCCCATTCTCAAATTATTGCCATGCCCTTAACCGATCCTGATATTCAATCCAGTCTTCAAGGATCTGAACGCTTTTTTGAAGAAAATAAAAAGTGCGTCCATTGCGTAATGATTGACTGGGATCTCAAAGACGGCAGAAGGATTATCTTTAAAAATAAAGATTTTGTGGTATTGTGTCCTTTTGCTTCCAGAGTGGCTTTTGAGACCAGAATTTTCCCCCTCAAACATCACGCCTATTTTGAACGAGTAAATGAGGAGCAAAAATGGGCTTTGGCGGAAGCTCTTCAACAGACTCTCAAAAGAGTCTTTAAGGGTTTAAATGACCCTGCCTATAATTTTTTCTTACATACTGCTCCCTGCGATGGCAAAAATTATGATCACTATCACTGGCATTTTGAAGTATTACCTAAAACTGGGGTCTGGGCCGGTTTTGAACTGGGAACAGGGATAGAAATTTCGACTATTGAGCCGGAAAAAGCAGCTGAATATTTAAGGAAACAATGAAACCACTCATTGTCGCAAATTGGAAAATGAACCCTCAATCTTTGACTGAAGCTAAGCAGCTTTTTAATTCACTTAAGAAAGGGATAAAAAATGTTAAAAATGTAGAAGTGGTTATCTGTCCACCATTTCTTTATTTATCCCAACTGCAAACTACAAACTACAAACCCCATTTAGGCGCACAAGATGTATTCTGGGAAGAAAAGGGAGCTTTTACAGGAGAAATTTCTCCTAAAATGCTAAAAGATTCAGGTTGTAAATATGTTATTATTGGTCATTCTGAACGGAGAAGATATTTAAAGGAAACTGATGAAATGATAAATAAAAAATTGAAAGTGACTCTCAAGAGAAAATTAAGCCCAATTTTATGTATTGGTGAAACTCGAAAAGAGAGAGGACAGGGCAAAACACAAACAATATTAAAAAATCAATTAAAAAAAGCTCTATCAAAAATTTCAGCATTCAACATTCAAAACTCAAAATTAGCAATCGCTTATGAACCTGTTTGGGCAATAGGAACAGGAAAAGCTTGTTCACCAAGGGAAGCTAAAAAATCTCTCGATGTTATTAAAAAAGTTATTTCCAAAATCTATGACAAAAAATTAGCTAAAACCATAAAAATTCTCTACGGAGGAAGCGTGAATGGCAAGAACGCCGCCTCCTACATTTTTGAGGCAAATTTTCAAGGCTTATTAGTTGGGGGAGCCTCATTAGATCCCAGAGAATTTGTTATATTAGTAAAAGCAGTTAGTAGAAGTTGACTTCCTTAAAGCTTCTTGCTATTATTTAGTAACATGGAAAGATTTCAACAAGGTTATTTTTACAATCCCACGAAGGGAAAACTGAGTGTAAAGGAAGTTATGGGAGAGTTAATTGGTTATATGATGCAGCATCCAGAAAAATTTTATGATATCATTGTTGGATGCGATTCCTCTTCTGGGAAGGAACCGAATTTCCCGGTAGCTATCGTTATTCTAAGAAAGGGTGAAGGAGGGAGATTTTTCCTAAAGAAAATTGCTTATCAAAATAGAAAATTTTACAGCTGGAAAGAGCGAGTTTTAGAAGAGGTCTTACTTTCTTGCCAATTGGCTTTAGTTTTTAGAGAAAATTTGGAAAAAAGGAAAAATAATTTCTCTCGCCCCCTTAATTATCAATTTCGCTACATCCATGCTGATATTGGAGAGAATGGTCAGACGAAAGATATGATAAAAGAAGTGGTTGGGCTTATTCGTGGAAATGGCTTTGAGCCTAAAATAAAACCTGAGGCCTATGTGGCAGCCACCGTGGCTGATAGGTATACCTAAATTGTTAGCAAATAGCTAATAGTTAATTGTAAATAACGGGGGAGAAAGCCACTCAGGTGGCTTTTTAAAAATTAAAACCATGAGAAAAGTCAAAAATAAAAAAGTTCTCGTAGCAATATCTTTAAAGCAATCCTTTCAGAATGCTACGGGGCAAGCGGGCAGCTGGCGAAAAAAAAAGAAAGTAATGGTAGCGATGTCGGGAGGAGTCGATAGTTCTGTGGCTGCAGCCTTATTAAAAAAGGCTGGTTTTGATGTGGTTGGAGTGTTTATGAAATGCTGGACTGAGGATTTAGAAAAGAGATGCCGAAATTTAACAGACGATGAATACACTGCAAGAAGAGTGGCAGTAAAGCTAGGCATTCCCTTTTATAAGTTTGATTTTACCCGTGAGTACAAAAAGAAAGTCATTGATTATTTTGTCAAAGAATACGCCAAAGGCAAAACCCCAAATCCCGATGTAATGTGCAACAAAGAAATTAAGTTTGGTTTGTTTTATGATAAAGCAATTTCTCTTGGCTTTGATTTCGTGGCTACCGGGCATTATACCCAAGTTCGTAAAGGGAGATTTGGGATAAACCTTTTTTGCGGAAAAGATCCCACAAAAGACCAGTCCTATTTCCTTTATAGGGTTGCGTCTGAGAGGTTCAAAAAAGTAATTTTTCCAGTAGGGAAATATTATAAAACGAAAGTTCGAAAAATAGCCAAAGCCCTTGATCTTCCAAATGCTGCCCGGAAAGATAGCCAGGGAATTTGTTTTGTAGGGAAAGTTAAATTAGACGATTTTTTAAAAAATTATATTCAGGAAAAACCGGGAAAAATTGTTACCAAAGATGGGGAAATCATAGGTGAGCATCAAGGCGTTTATTTCTATACTATTGGTCAGCGAAAAGGGATAAGATTACCCGGTGGCCCCTTTTATGTTTTGGATAAAAATGTAAAAGAAAACCTTTTAATCGTTACTCGGAATGAAAAAGATTTGTACAAAAAAGAGCTACTTGCTGAAAATATTAATTGGCTTTCTGCTAGAGAACCAAAACTCCCTCTAAGGATAAAAGCCCAAATTAGATACAGGCAAAAAGCGATGCCAGCAACCATTGAACCATTTAGCCATAAAACCATTAAAATTATCTTTGATAACTTTCAGCGAGCCATTTCTCCTGGCCAGTCAGCGGTTTTTTATCGGGGAAAAAAGCTCTTAGGCGGAGGAATAATAAAAAATTAAAAACTCTCAAATTCTACCTTGCCCTGTCTGAAAATAGGAGGAAAGGCAGGGCTTTAAATTTCTTGTTTCAATTATTTTTTTTTGCTATTCTTAAAATAGTATGGCGGAACAACCAAAAGAAAAATTAGAGGAGTTTTCTGAACTTCTCATAAAGTTAGGAAAAGAGATTGAGGATAGGTTAGAAGAGAAAAAAGAACTGGAAGAACAAATGAGATTGAAAGAGAGAGAAATTAGGAAATTGGAAAAAGATGTCTTTTCTTTCAGAACTCGGTTAGCAAGATTAGCTACAGAATTGGGGAAATTGGAAGCTAAAAGAAAAGAATTTGAGGAGAAAAAATTCCTTTTAGAAAAGAAATAAAATGCGATCTACTGAAATTCGCCAAAGATTTTTGGACTTTTTTAAAGAGAGAGGACACAAAATTGTGCCATCCAGCTCTCTTTTATCTCAAGATCCCACTGTTTTGTTTACT
The DNA here is from genome assembly GCA_018609195.1 of Patescibacteria group bacterium. Classification (GTDB taxonomy): domain Bacteria; phylum Patescibacteriota; class Minisyncoccia; order Minisyncoccales; family RBG-13-36-15; genus JAHCSE01. Next base: position 7,666 of record JAHCSE010000001.1, on the reverse strand, counting down.
ACAGCTGGCATGCAACAGTTCAAAGACTATTTTTTGGGAAAACCCTCTCCTTATGGCAAGAGAGCAACTTCTTGCCAGAAATGTTTTAGGACTTCGGATATTGAGGAAGTGGGGGATACTAGGCACTTGACTTTTTTGGAGATGCTAGGGAATTTTAGCTTCGGAGATTATTTCAAGGAGGGAGCGATAAAATATGCTTTAAGTTTTTTGATAGATAGTTTGGGAGTTGAGAAAGAAAAATTATGGATAACAGTATTTAAAGGAATTGAATCCCCCCAGATGATCTCTAAGGACTTGGAATCTCAAGAAGTTTGGCAAATGCTAGGAATACCTAAAACCAGAATTTTTGAATTTGGAGTGGAAGAGAATTTCTGGGGCCCAACTGGTGAAGAAGGGCCTTGCGGTCCAACTACTGAGATTCATTATGAATTAAGAGAGACTCCCTGTGAAAAAGAGAAAAATTGTATTCCAAATTGTGATTGTGGGAGGTTTACGGAGCTGTGGAATTTAGTCTTTAATGAGTATTATCAAAATAGAGGGAAAAATTTAACTCATTTGAAAGAGAAAGGAGTAGATACGGGAATGGGTCTGGAGAGGCTGTCTATGGTTTTGCAAAAAAAGTCCTCTGTCTTTGAAACAGATTTATTTGAAGTAATTGTTAAAGAAATTGCTAAAATGGCTTCCCGTGCTTATCTTTTAGATCCTAAACCCTACCGAATTATTGCTGACCATATTAAAAGTTCAGTTTTTTTATCAGGAGAGGGGATATTGCCTTCTAATGTTGAAGAAGGATATGCATTGAGAAGAGTACTAAGAAGAGCAATTAGATTTGGTAAATTACTCAATCTACCAAAAAATTTCTCAGCTCCTTTAGCTAAAATCATAACTGAGGTGTATCAAGATATTTATCCGGAGCTTAAATCTAAACAGACAGATATTTTAACTATTTTACAAGCAGAAGAAGAGAAATTTGAAAAGACCTTAGAGAAAGGATTAAAAGAATTTGAGAAGATAATTAAAGACCCAAAAATAAAATCTGAGAAAATAGTTCCAGGAGAAAAAGCCTTTTTTCTATTTGAGAGTTTTGGTTTTCCTCTGGAATTAACTACTGAGTTGGCTAACGAAAAAAATCTAATGGTTGACAAAGAGAGCTTTCAGACAGCATTCAAGCTTCATCAGGGAATTTCTCGGTCAGGTGCTGGAAAAAAATTTAGAGGAGTTGGAATTTCGAAACATGCAGTTAAAATTCAAAAATCAAAAAAAGAGATTGAAGAAATGACTAAATTACATACTGCCACCCATCTCCTTCACCAGGCCCTAAGAGAGATTTTGGGTAAACATGTTAAACAGATGGGATCTGATATAAATTCAGAAAGACTTCGTTTTGATTTTTCTCATCCTCAGAAAGTGACATCAGACGAAATAAAAAACATTGAAGATTTAGTTAATCAAAAAATCAGGGAAGATTTGGAAGTAAAAAAAATTGAGATGGCATATACTGATGCGATAAAATCGGGGGCTTTAGCCTTTTTTAAAGAAAAATATCCTGAGATTGTAACAGTCTATTCAATTGGTGATTTTTCTCGGGAGATTTGTGGCGGACCCCATGTTAATAGAACTTCTGAGATGGGCCACTTTAAAATAAAAAAAGAAGAATCATCCGGATCAGGGGTAAGAAGGATAAAAGGAGTTTTGAAGTAAAAACTCTTCTCATTTAATTAATGGGAATACTATTGAAATTTTCAAAGAAAGAAAAATATTTTTTAGCTTTAGATATTGGAACAGAAGCAATAAAAAGTCTCGTTTTTAAAAGAAGAGATGAGAAAATTGTCATTTTGAGATCTTCTTTGCAATATCTTGAACCTTTTGGCATATTCGAAAGCCGCTTTTTTGAAGAAGATTTGATAAAAAAAACTATTTCCCAAACAATAGAGGAAGTTAAATTTCAGACTAATTTCAAAGGTAAAGCAAAATATACTGTTTTGAGCTTACCGGCCAATATTTTAAAAAGCCAGATTTATTTTAAGAGTTTAAAAAGAGAGAACTCAAAAGAAAAAATTCAAGAAAGAGAGGCAGAATCAATAACTAGCAATATTGTAGCCTTAGCTAAAAAAGAGATTTCTCAGGAATTTGCAAAAAAAATCGGAATTTTAGCTAAAGATATTAATTTTCTCAATATTTCGATTTTAGAAATTAAAATTGATGGGTTTGAAGTTTCCCAGCTTTTGGGTTTTTCTGGTCAAAATTTAGATTTTAGATTACTTTCTACTTTTTTGCTAAGATACGATCTAAAAAAAGTTGAAAAAATTATTCAGGATTTGAATTTAGAAATTTTGAAGATTACAGATCCAGCTGGAAATTTAATTTCAGCGCTTTTAGATAAAACATTATCTGGCGTTTTTTTAGACGTTGGAGGAAAAATTTCGAAAATCATTATCATCAAAGATGGAAAGATCCAGGGAATTTCTGCGCTTTCTGGGGGGGGAGAGGATTTTTCTCAGGCTCTTTCTCAGCATCTTGGAATTAGCAAGGCTGAAGCCGAGGATTTAAAATTAAGGTATTCCAAAAAAAATTTGAGCGAAGAAGTGAGGAAAAGAATAAAAGAAATTTTTTTTCCAACAGCATCAATCTGGTTTAATAATTTACAATTTTCGTTAAAAGAAGCTCAAAAAGATAAGGAACTATTCCCCTCAACTATTTTCCTTTTTGGAGGAGGAAGTTTGTTACCCGAAATTCAAGAAATCTTAAGGGAAGGAGATTGGAAGGAACTCCCCTTTTTTAAAAAACCTGAAGTAAAATTTCTCTTACCAAAAGACTTAAAAAATTTTGAAGACAAAACTCAAATTCTAACTAGTGCTCAAAACATCCCCTCTCTTTTAATTTGTTATGAAAAATCAGAAATTTTTTGATATCATCCCGCCAGAAAGATATCAAAAGGAGTTTCCAGCTAAAAAAGAAATACGCGGAAGAAGATTTCCTTTAACCAGAGTTCCAATCAAGAAGAGTTTTTTCTTCATTCTTTTCATTTTATTTTTAGGCGGAATTTTATTTAACCTTTTCTTTCAAAAGGCAGATATCATAATCTGGCCAGAAGCTGAAGTGATCCGCTTTAAAACTAATGTAATAGTTAATTCAGAAGTTGATAAAGCTGATTTTTCGAATAAAACAATTCCCGGAACCATTTTATCTTCAGAGAAAGTGATTTTTCAAGAATTTCTCTCTTCAGGTAAATTTTTAAAAGCAACAAAGGCTACAGGCATCCTTCGAGTTTACAACGCCTACTCCACTTCTTCTCAAATTTTAATCACCAATACTCGCTTCGTTTCAGCTGAAGGAAGATTATTTAGGTCAATTCAAAGAGTAACTATTCCAGGGGGTAGGTATGAGAAAGGTAAATTCCAGCCTGGTTTTTTAGATATTAAAGTTATAGCTGCAGAACCAGGTCCAGAATATAATATTGGTCCTTCTACCTTTTCTATCCCAGGATTTGCTGGGACTGTAAGATATACTGCCTTTTATGGAAAATCTTCAGATCCAATGAAAGATGGTTTTAGAGAGGAAGTTTCTCAAATTACCCAAGAAGATCTAGATGCAGCTTTGAAAAATGTAAAAGAAAAAATCGGAAAAGAAGCTGAAAATATCTTTAAAAATAAAATTTCTGAAGAATTTGTATTAATAGATAAAGCTTTTAAAATAGAAGAGCAATCTCCCATTTTTTCAAATAGCGCTGGAGAAGAAGGCGATTCTTTTACTGGAGAAATCAAAGTTATATTTAAGGCCTTGCTTTTTAAACAGTTAGATTTAAAAATGTTTATTGAAGAATTTATTGTCTCTGAAATCCCCGAAGATAAAATATTAAAAACTGATAGTTTAAAAATTAGCTATGATACAGAAACAATTGATTTAAAACTAAGCCAAATGACTTTAGATTTAGATTTCTCAGCTACAATTTACTCCAAGATCAGTACTGATTTTTTGAAAAACGAAATCTCTGGAAAATCTTTAAAAGAAAGTAAAATCATTTTAGCTGAAAAACCAAACATCATCAAATCTGAAGTTAGATTATTGCCATTTTGGCTCAGGAAAATCCCCAAAAATTTCCAGAAAATAAAAGTTGAGTTGAGGATTGATGATTCGACAAGCTCACCATAAACCCCTCAATAAACTTTCTGTTTTAAGAACTCTTGATTTATTTAAGGGAGGCTTGCCTTGAGCTTGTCGAAGGGTTGACTAAATCAAAATAATTTGTTATCCTAAATAATTAGGAATGAGAAACTCAGCGAAAAAAGCTCTGAGAAAAGAAGGGATAGTGATTGAAACTTTACCCAGTATCCATTTTCGAGTAAAATTAGATTCAGGGGAAGAAATTTTAGCGCACCTTGCCGGAAAATTAAGATTGCATCGAATTAGGATTTTGCCCGGAGACAGAGTGACGGTAGAAATGTCACCCTATGATGAGAAAAGAGGAAGAATAGTTTATAGAAGAAAATAACTCATTTTAACATTTGGACATATAAACAGTTTCAAATACTTCCTTATGTTTAGATGTTTATATGCTTAGATGTTTAAATGATTTTTTGTGAAGGTTAGGCCATCAGTTAAAAAAATTTGCAAAAACTGCAAAATTGTCAGAAGAAAAGGAAGGATACATGTGATTTGTAAAAATCCTAAGCACAAACAGCGGCAAGGATAACTTGTAGTTTGTATGTCGTAACTTGCTGTGTGGGAACAGTGGACATTTCAGGATTCCCAACTACTAGCTACCAGTTACCCGCGACAGTTTTAAAATGCCAAGAATTGCCGGGGTTAATATCCCCGAGAAAAAACAAATAGAAATTGCTTTAACCTATATTTATGGCATAGGTATACCTTTAAGTAGGAAAATTTTAGCTGAGGCTGAAATTACCCCTTCAAAAAGAGCTTTTCAGTTGACTCCCACTGAAGTTAATCAGCTTAAAGAAATTATTGAAAAAAATTATAAAATTGAAGGAGAATTACGCAGAGAGCTGATTTTGAATATTAAAAGACTAAAAGATATTGGCTCTTGGCGAGGAATTCGCCACACTAAAGGACTGCCGGTGAGAGGCCAAAGGACGAAAACTAATAATAGAACCATTCGAGGAAATGTTAGAAAAACCGTAGGTTCTGGGAAAAGACCACCATCTGAACCAACCTAATTATGGGTAAAAAACGCATTGTTACTAAAACTGAAAAAGAGCTTTTAGAAGAAAGAGATAAAATTGAGCAAGCTCTAAAGAAAGAAATCAAAGTAGAGCCTTCTAAGAAAATTAAGGAAGGTAAAGTTTACATTTCTTCCAGTTACAACAATACTATCTGCACTTTAACCGATCTTCGAGGTAATACTTTAGCCTGGATTTCAGCTGGTAATATTGGTTTTAAAGGAACAAAAAAGGCCACTCCTTTTGCCGCATCAAAAGTGGCTGAAGGGCTTGTTCAAAAAGCTAAAAAATTAGGAGTGGAGAAAGTGGAGGTATTAGTAAAAGGAATAGGATCTGGTCGAGAATCAGCAATTAGGTCTTTGGCTTCTCGAGGGTTGGATATCATATCTCTTAAAGATATCACCCCTATCCCTCATAATGGTTGTAGACCTCCAAAAGTAAGAAGAGTATAAAATTATGACTCGATTAGCTCGTCCTCAAGAACAAAAAAGAAGAGCTACTCCTCTTTCTGAGTATGGTAAGGAATTAAGAGAAAAGCAGAAATTAAAAAACTGGTATAATTTAAGAGAGGCTCAATTTAGAAATTATGTCAGAGAGGTCTTAAAAAAAAGAATGAAAGTCGAAGATCCTGCTGCCCTTTTGGTTAAAAAATTAGAAAACCGTTTAGATAATGTTATTTTTAGATTAGGCTTTGCTAAAACCAGAATTCAAGCTCGTCAGCTAGTTAATCATGGCCATTTTTTAGTTAATGGGGAAAAAGTAAATATTCCTTCTTATCAAATCAGGAAAGGAGATAAAATTACCATTTCTCCTACAAAAATTCAAAAAAAGATCTTCCAGGGTCTTTCTTCCACTCTTAAGAAGCACCAGCCTCCTTCTTGGTTAGAATTAAATAGTGAAAAATTAGAAGGAAAAGTTGTTGGGGAACCATCCCTTACTGAAGCCTTTCTTCCTATCGAGATCCCAGCCATTTTCGAATTTTATTCAAGATAACGCCGATCTCCACGCCGATCTCGTACGCGGATCTTCACGCAGATCCCCAAAATTAAATCTGCGAGTGGACCTACGTTGTTGATTTGCGAGGAGATCTGCGTTTTTCAAGAAGTGAAAAATATGCTTCCTTTACCGCTAAAACCAAAAATAATTGAAAAAAAAGATAACCGAGCCATATTTGAAATCGAAGCTCTTTATCCGGGATACGGAGTAACTATCGGAAATTCTTTAAGAAGGATTTTGCTCTCCTCACTCCCAGGAGCAGCTATCACCCAAGTTAAGATTAAGGGGATCCAGCATGAATTTTCAACTATTCCAGGGGTCCTAGAAGATGTGATCAATATCTTGTTAAATTTAAAACAACTGAGATTTAAATTCTTTGGAACCGAACCCCAGACAGCCGTCTTGAAGGTTAAAGGAGAGAAAGAGGTCAAGGGTTCTGATGTTAAATTACCTTCCCAGGTTGAATTAGTGAATAAAAATGCTCATATATTTACCTTAACTACCAAAAATGCTGAATTGGAAATGGAAGTTCAAATTGAGAAAGGATTGGGATATGAGCCGGTAGAACGGAGAAAAAAAGAAAAAGTGGGAATTGGAGTAATCCTTCTCGACAGCATTTTTAGTCCAATTAAAAAGGTGAGCTATCAGGTTGAGAATATGCGGGTTGGCGAGAGGACTGATTTTGACCGATTAAAAATAGAGATTGAGACCGATGGAACAATTTCTCCTGAGGAAGCCTTTTTCCAGGCTTCAGAAATTTTGGTTAAACACTTTTCCTTATTTGCTGAAAGTTTCAAAAAAGTTCCTGCTCCTGCTCCTCTTCCGTCAGCTGCAGAAGAACTAATTAAAACTAAGATTGAGGATTTAAAGCTTTCTAAAAGAGCGCGAAATTCGCTTTTAAAAGGAAATATAAAGACTTTAGGGGGAATTTTAAGAAAAAGCGAAAAGAGTTTTTTAAAACTGGAGGGAATGGGAGAGAAGGGAGTCAAGGAGCTTAAAAAGGTCTTAAAGAAATTAAACTTAGAACTAAAAGAATAATGGATAATTTTAAAAATTTATGAGGAAAAGAAAAAAAGGTCGAAAACTTTCTAGAAAAAAAAATCAAAGAAGAGCACTTTTAAAGAGCCTATCCAGTGCTCTTATTTTAAAAGAAAAGATTAGGACAACTGAAGCTAAGGCCAAAGAGATTCAAAGCTTCATTGCGAAATTCGTCACCAAAGCCAAAAAGGGGGATTTAAAGTCGCGGAGATTGTTATTGAGATTTTTCTCTCAGAAAGTAGTTAAAAAATTAGTCGAAGAGATTTCCCCACAATATAAAGAGAGAAGTGGCGGCTACACCAGGATTATAAAACTAGGTCCTCGAAAAAGTGATGGAGCAAGAATGGCGATTATTGAATTTGTAAAATAATGGAAATTAAACGGGAAACTCACATTATTGATGCGACAAATAAAGTTTCGGGTAGATTAGCTACCCAAATTGCTATTTTGTT